>DAOUIB010000443.1:0-3762 GCA_034428275.1 Anaerolineae bacterium | reverse complement strand
CCAGTTGCGCGCCGAGTCGCTGCGCGTCGGGGTCCTGACTGCGCCGGCGCAGAAGGTCGACAAAGTCAAGCACGTCGGCGAAGATGGCGTCGCTGACGAAGGTGGGGTGTTGCTTGAGATGCAGCACGACCCGCGACGCGATGTCTTCCGTCAGCAGCATGGCCGCCAGCACGAGGTCCATCGTCAGTTCGCTGCCGGCGTTGTCGGCGATGATATGTAGCTCGCCGCGCTCACGCAGCAGGTGATCGACATAGAGTGCGCGCTCGTCGACCAGCAGGTCGTCGACGTCCACCTCGCTGCCGTGCGACGAGGCGAGCGCGTAGCTGAGGTCGATGCGGTTGCCCCAGACGGTCAGTTCCAGCAGCGTCGCCAGGCGTTCTTCCGGCGAGCCTGCCACCCCCAGGGCGCGCGCCAGCAATTGCCAGTGCGCCTCACTGGCGTATTCTTCCGCCTTTTTCGGCGCGAAGGGGTCGCGACCCGTCTCCCACCAGCGCACGGCCTCCATCAGCAGGCGGTAGCTATAGACCTCGGCGAAGAACCACTGACAGCCCTGCCAGGTGGTCGCGCGGAAGGGCAGCCAGGCGGCCCGCCAGTCGTCGTAATCGGGCGCGGGCGTCTCGATCAGGCGGACCGGCGCGTCAGCGACCAGTTCGTCATGCAGGCGCCGGATACTGTCGTGGACCTGCGGCGGGTAGTCCGGGTTGAGCGCGCGCGTCTCGCGCAGGATGGCGGGCAGGCGTTCGCCCATGGTGCGTTGGGCGAAGGGGTTGCTGCTGTCGGTGCGGATGGGGTTTATCCCTGGAACGGCTTGTCGCGGAAGCGGCGAAGCGGAGGGGGCCAAGTGGAAGGGGTTGGGGCGCAGGTCCATGGTGGCCAGCCTACTGGAGAGCCGGGGGCGCGACAAGTGTTGGAAGGGCGTATGAAAGCCAGGCAAAACCCTGGATGGACTGGTTGGTCTCTTGAACCGGCTGGCGAACTGTCGCGTAATGAATACTGGAGACAGGAGAAAGGGAGGAACAAACGATGGCGACGATCAGTCTGCTGCGCGGACTATGGCAGCCGCACCGGACGCGCGCGCAGGGTCTGGTCCGACGGGCGAACCCCCGCTGGGACCCTTCGCGAGGTGAGGCGCCGGCCGCGACCTACGATGACGGGCTGCGCGCCTGCAACGCCATGGGCGGCAGGGCGTGGCGGCAACGGCAACTGGATTCCATCTGGTCAAGGCTGAATTAGTGAGCTGCAGTGCGCGCCGGCGACGTTTTGTCGTCCGGCGCCGGGCAGCATGTCGGTAAAGCTACGGCTGAAAAGGGGGAGACGCTGCAAATGACGACGAGTGTCCTGATCAGGCCGGGACTGCCGCTGTTGGGGCAGAGACGCAAACACGAAGGGCACAGTGAAGAAGGTGCGCCTGCGCCGGCAGTGGAAGTACGGGAAGATGAAGTACGGGACTGCGACCGTGAGGGTGGCAGTGAGTGGCGGCATCAGCAGGTCATGAACAACTCGCTGACCTGGCTGAACCTCTAGATACAAGGGGCGCGCGGGGAATCATACTCCCGCGCGCCCTGCATCCGAGTACAATGTAAATGTCTCACTCGTGAGCGAGGAGCGTAATCAATGAGTATCAAGTTCAGCGGTGGCGAGGAACAGTTCAATCGCAAAATGCGGCAGATAGAGTGGGAGGGCGTAGAGGAATATATCCGAAGAGGTATTGGATTGTATCCGACAGAAGGCACACCTGTGGAGATCGTCATCGGCAAAGACATTCCCCGGCCAGGCGCGACATCCGGGAGGATCGATGGGATTCCCTGGTCTGTATCGGAGAAGCAACCGGCCGACCAAATCAGAATTGAATATCGTCGTGCGGGTGACGAGAGGCAAGAGCATCTTACTTTCCCATGGGTACCTACGTCGCCCTCCCATGAGCAGCAGATCAGGACAGCAGCAAGCGCTTTTTCTGAGTCACTGAAGAGTTCGCTTGGTCCTGGAGTTAACGTAGAAGTAGATGTAAGTCTCGACTGATCGTTGCGCAGGATACGTGCGCCTTGTCAAGACGCTCCATACGGAAACTTTGACAAGAGGGCTATCCAAGTTGCTGGACAGCCCGGCGGCCTTGCGCTAAATTGCGAGCATGACCCCCAGTAGCACATCTGTTTCGCAATCTGACCCAGATTCTGGCCTTTACTATGGGGATTGCCTGCGGGTTCTGACACGGGAGATCGCACCAGCTTCGGTGGATCTCATCTACCTGGATCCCCCTTTCAACTCGAAACGCGACTACAACATTCCGCTGGGCGGCAAGGCGCAGGCCAGCGTCTTTCAGGACACTTGGGTCTGGTCGCAGACGCAGGAAGAGTCGATGGACTTCCTGGCGCGCGAACCGGCGCTGTACCAGCAGGTGCAGTTATTGTTGCAGTTTGCCGGTGGCGGTCACATCGCCGGCGGCGGCGGGCTGGAGGCTTATCTGGCCTACATGGCGGCGAGGTTGTTTGCCTGCCGTTTGGCGCTGAAGGAGACGGGCAGCCTGTATCTGCACTGTGACCCGACAGCAGGTCACTATCTGAAATTGCTGCTGGACGCGGTATTCGGCAGCAAGAACTTTGGAAATGAAATCATTTGGAGTTATCGGCGCTGGCCATCAAAGCAACGGAATTTTCAAAGAATGCACGACGTAATTCTTCGCTATGTCATGAGTGAAAGCCCCACTTGGAATCAACAATTTGAGCCTTTGGCATCTTCGACCATCAAGAGATTTGGGACGAAGCGTCAAGTAGCAGATTTTTCGACTGGAAAGCGACTTCCACGGCAAGTCGAAGAAGAATCTCCCAGCGCACCTATGCGTGATGTTTGGAACATTGGCATTATTGCTCCTTTTGCCAAAGAACGACTAGGCTACCCAACTCAGAAACCGCTGGCTTTGCTTGAGCGCATCATCAGGGCCAGCAGCAACCCCGGCGATCTCGTGCTCGATCCCTTTTGCGGCTGCGGAACGGCGGTAGAGGCGGCGCAGAAACTTGGACGCCGCTGGGTCGGTATCGACGTCGAACCGCTGGCTGTTGACCTGATGGCCCGGCGCTTGCGGGATCGCTGCGGCGTCAACCCGCGCATCCGCGGCATTCCCTACGACTTTGACCAGGCGCAACGACTCGCCGTAAACGCGCCCTACGAGTTTGAACGCTGGGCGCTGCGCCTGGTTCCGGGCGCGCAGCCTAATTTCAAGCAATCGGGCGACGGGGGTCTGGACGGACGCGCGGTGGTCAACGTGGAGAAGCGTCCCCAACCGGTGTATGGCTTCCAGGTCAAGGGCGGCCAGAACGTCGGCAGGCCCGCAGCGGACGCCTTCAGCGGCGCGCTGACCCAAAACGGCTGCGACGCAGGCCTGCTCATTGTGCTCAATGAACGCAATGCAAGTCACATAAGACACGCCATCGGCTCACAGGAGCGTGTAGAGCTCAATGGCTGGCAAGGCCCGCGCATCTCGGTCTGGAGCGTTGAGGACTGGTTTGCCAGCGGCCACCAGTGCAGGGCGCCGCGGCCGTCGCTGATGGGTGAGGCCGAGACGCTCGAATTGCTGCGTCCGCAGGACTGGCAGCGTCGCCTGGGGATTTAGGAAGACGACGAATTCAACTCTTCCGCTGTAGCTCACAGGGCGAGGATTCTGTCTGCAATACTCCGACGGTCAATCCAATATGACGCGGGATTTTCCTTGTCTGTAATTACATCTGTAACTTGCCACGCGACAGAACCATTTTGGGTATTGTGACC
>DAOUIB010000442.1:0-1629 GCA_034428275.1 Anaerolineae bacterium | reverse complement strand
TGCGCGCATGGCGCTTCCGGGCGCGCTTTGGCTTCGACATTGAGCCACGTACCAGGGAACTGATGCAGGTCGCGCGCCCGGCTCTGGGTGGCATTACCGGCACCCGCCTGAGAAACGAAATCGACCTGCTGCTGCAGGAAGAATGCCCGGGCGCCATTTTGCTCTCCATGCAGCAGGATGATTTGTTGACGGCGATTCATCCCGACTTTCGTGTGCCGGACGACGTTGAAAGGCGGCTGCAGCGGGCCCGCCACGCACAGGGTTTGCCCGCTTGCCCTGACTTCAGGGCGGCCACGTGGCATGCTCTTGCAAGCGACATCGAGCCCGACAGAGTGCTGTCATTCTGTGAGCGCCTGCAGATTGCCCCCAGGCGCGCCAGTTCCATGGAAGCGGCGGCGCGTCTGCTGCGCCAACCCGGAATCCTGGCGGAAGAGCATGCCAGTACATTCCAGATCGTGGACCGGCTGCTCAACATTCCACATACAGCAGTCTGCAGTCTCGCACGACTCACGGAGGACGCCGCCCTGCGCCAGCGACTGACAGACTGGCTGCGTCGCTGGCCCGAAACCAGCCCCTGCAGTACCGGGCACGATGTCCTTGCCGCAGGCCTGTCGCCTGGGCCCGCCATAGCCCGCGTTCTGCTGAAACTGCGAGTCGCCTGGTACGAAGGCTCGGTCAGCAGCGAAGCCGAAGAAAGGTCCTTGCTTGGGCAACTGGTGCTTACGGAGAGGCAGTCGACAATTTCTGACGATGCCCAGGAGCCACTGAAATGACCTCGGCACAGCTTCCTTAGAAAATCACGAAAGAATCCGACTGTACGACCCGTCCTGATAGAATAGCGGACAATCCTTGCGTTCCCTTCACGCGATGGAGGGGAAAGGTGAGCCCATGGAAATCCAGTTGTCCCTTTGGCTGGCCTTCATTGCCGGTCTGGTGTCTTTCATCTCGCCATGCGTCCTTCCCCTTGTGCCGGCCTACGTGGGATACATGGGCGGGCGGCTGACCAGTTCGGTCAGTAACGTCGCTTTGGCGGGCGGGCCGGTCGTTGGCATCGGCACGGCCCAGCGCTTCATCACTTTCGCCCACAGTCTGTTCTTCGTCGCCGGCTTCAGCCTGGTGTTTGTCGGAATCGGCCTGGTGTCGACGGCGTTTATCAGCGTCGTAGGCGGGCAGAATATCGGCACGATCACGGACCTGATCGGGCGGGTTGGCGGCGTCATCATCATTTTTCTGGGTCTGCATTTCTCGGGCCTGCTATCCCGCTGGCTGCAGCATCTGAGATCCAGCGAAAGGTTGCTCGCCAGCCCCCTGACCAGCCTGGCCTTCGCGTTGGCAGCTGCGGCCCTCATTCTGTGGGGCTTTTCCGGCACGGTGGCCATCCAGGAATCAGACCTGTGGCAATGGGCCCCCTGGGCCCCGACCCTCGGCCTGATCGTGCTTGCTCTCTTTCTGTCCTGGTTGTTGCTGGGCGGCGCTTTTACAGAGGGCGTACGCTTTTGGCGCGCAACCATCGATCGCCTGTCCTCTTTCCTTTACGCAGACACGCGTCGCGAAGTCGCCGCCAGCGGTGGCAGGAACGGCTTCGCCAGTTCGGCGCTGATGGGCGTCGTGTTTTCGGCAGGCTGGACG
>DAOUIB010000441.1:0-5737 GCA_034428275.1 Anaerolineae bacterium | reverse complement strand
CGCATCCTGCGCCCGTCCTCCAGCAAGACGGTGGGGACATGGCCCAGGTACTGCTGCGGGTCGCGGCCCACGACGACCTGGCGCTGTGTCTCGTCGCCGAGGTCGAGGTGCGGAATGTTGATGTCGCCGGTCACAGCCTGAGTCTCCCGTCCCGCCTGGCGGGGCAATTGTGAGGCCTGAAACGCGGGATTATACTCGGCCTCTTTAGTAGCGAGTCTGCGCCCATGTCGGCATTCAAGGCAAGGCCCCGGAAAGCGGTCACGTTTAACCTGCAAGCCCCTGTCATCGCAGTCTGGGGTTGCACGCTGTACGGCCTCTGCTGCGGGCCGGCCGCAAGGGCGTGAACCCCGGGCTGCGTCCCCGACGAATCGCGCTGCTGCTGCCCTGCTGCATCGGCGACGTTTTGATGGCCACGCCCCTGCTGGCCGCCCTGCGCAGGGCCTGGCCGGGTGCCCACGTCAGCTGGGTGGTCGGTGGGCCCGCGAGGGCGCTCATCAGCGATCACGACCAGCTGGATGCCACTCTGGAGTGCGACCCCCTGCCGCAACGCTCGCCGGCCACACTGTGGCAACTCTTGCGTCAGCTGCGCGGCGGCCGCTTCGACCTGGTCTTGTCGCTGTCGCGCTCGCCGTTGATCAGTCTGGCCGTCGGGTTGAGCGGCATTCCACAACGCGTCGGGCTGGACAGCGCCGGTCGAGGCTTTGGCTACAACCTGCGCGTCCCGCTGGACCCGGGCGAGTTGCGCCACGAAGCCGACATTTACCTCGATGCCGCGCGCGCCCTGGGCCTGGACGTCAGCGACTGCCCGGCCCGCATGCCCGTGCAGGAGGCCCTGTGGCCGGAACTGCGTCGGCGTCTGCAGGAGGCCGGCATCGATCCGCAGCGATACCTCTTGTTGTTTCCTGCCGGCGGCAGCAACCCGGGCATGCAGTTGCCGGAAAAGCGCTGGCCGCCCCGGCACTTCGCGCAGCTGGCGCGGGAACTGGATCTGGACGTCGTGCTGGTGGGCGGGCCGCAGGATGGCGCCGTCCTGGCCGCGGTGGGCGACCCCGTTGAGCGGGCCAGCCTCGCCCTGGCCGGCGACCTGAGCTTCGCGCAGATCGCGCTGCTGGCGAGGCGTTCGCTCGTCAGCATTGGCAACGACAGCGGCCTGACCCACCTGGCCGCGGCTGCCGGCGGGCGCACCGTCGCCATTTTCGGGCCCAGCGACCCGCGACGTTACGCTCCCTCGGGGCCGGCTGTGCTGGTCCTGTGGAAGCCAGGGCCGCTGCCCGAGCGGGGCGTGAGCGCCGGCGCCGCGCCAGGCTGGAACTGGCAGGAACACGGCATCGGCGTTGAGGAAGTCAGCGCGCGGGTACGGGACTTTCTGGCTACCAGCGCGTCGCCCTGAAGGTCCAGCCCGGGTTCACCTTCTGCATTTCGATTTCGTCGTCGCGACGTTCAAGGCCGCAGGCCAGATACTGTTCATGCAGGCGCGCAAGTGCTGCGCGGTCCAGCGCAATGCCAAGCCCCGGTTCCCCGGATACGGCGACCGCCCCTTCTTCGAAGCTGGTCCGTCCGCCTTCCAGCACTTCTTCGCTTTGCCAGGGGTAGTGCGTATCGCAGGCGTGGGTCAGGTTCGGCACGGCCGCGCCCAGATGCACCATCGCCGCCAGCGAGATTCCAAGATGGCTGTTGGAATGCATCGACAGGCCGCGGCCGAAGGTCTGGCAGATGCGCGCCAGCGCCAGCGAATTGCGCAAGCCGCCCCAGAGGTGATGGTCACTGAGAATGATGGCCTCGGAATCGAGACGCAGGCTGCCGGGCAGGTCCGCGAAGGAGGTGGTGCACATGTTTGTCGCCAGGGGCAGGTCCAGCGCCCGCGCCACGGCCGCCATGTTTTCCTGGCCGCGGGTCGGGTCCTCGAAGTATTCGAGGATGTTCTCCATCTGTTTGCCGGCTCGGATGGCCGTCTCCACGCGCCAGATGGCGTTGGGGTCGTGTCGTAGCGGCACTTCCGGCCCAAAGGCCTCGTGGAGGGCCTGCATGGCAGCCACCTCGGCGTCAGGTTCGAAGACGCCGCCCTTGAGCTTGATGGATTTGAAGCCATATTCGGCGCACATGGCCTGCGCCTGGGCCACCAGGCCTGCCGGATCGAGCGCGGCCGCCTGACGCGCCGCGGCCCAGCCCGTGGCCTCTGGATCGGTCGCGAAGCCGTGGGCGCCACCGGCGCCTTCGTACTTGTAAAACAGGTAGGCGGCGAAGGGGACCCGATCGCGTACGCGACCGCCGAGCAGGTCGCAGACCGGCCGGTCGAGCGCCTTGCCCAGCAGGTCCAGACTGGCGACTTCGACCGCGCTGAGCACGTGCATGAAGACGCGATCATCCCAGGGCGCGTCGCCCCTCCGTTCCTCCCCGATACCCAGGTGCGAACGCAGCGCGCTTTCCAGCGCGGTCAATTGAAAGGGGTCCCTGCCGACGACGACCTCACGGGCGGCATTGAGGGCGGCCTCACTTTCCACGCCGCCCGGAATCTCTCCAAGGCCGTAGACGCCCTCGTCGCTGACCAGTTCGACGATCAGCCGGAGGGCGTAGGGCGCGTGCAGGCCGGCGGCATTCAGCAGGGGCGGGTCGCTGATGGCGACGGGCGTGACGTGCATGTCTGCAATGTTCATGGCTGGCTCTCCAATGGTGAATCGAACCCGGCCTGGCCAGGGACTACCCTGAGGACCATTTCGTCGCTGGCCTGGTTGCCCACTTCATCGTAGGCCACGGCGCGAAAGACGTCGTTGCCGACTCCCTCGATCACCCAGTCGAAGCCCCAGGGCCGTACGCGGTCGATGCCCAGCAGGTGGCCATTGCGATAGAATTCCACGCGTTCAATGGCAAGATTGTCCTGCACCGCGGCATTCAGGTGGATTTCGCGCAGGGCTGGCCAGCGCAATTCAAGGTTGCCCGGTTCCAGCTCCAGAGACGGCGCCTGGTTGTCCACGGTGACCTGGCGACGCTCGATTTCGCGGCTGCCGTCGGAGCGCACGACGGTCAGGCGCAGACTGTGCAGACCGCTGAGACCGCCGGTATCCCAGGTGCCGAGCAGCCCGGACGCAAATGGCGCGCTGCGTCCGGCGCCGATGGACTGCCAGCGTTGCGGGTTAAGACCTTCGCCCTGTTCCAGCAGATAGTAATTCAGGCCTTGCGTGTCGACCTCGCCGTGGATTTCAACCAGGCCACCCACCCAGGCGAAGGGCAGGGGCCGGGTGAGACTGGCGACGTCCTGACCGGGTTCATCCAGCAGTTTGGGCGGCAGGGGCTGGTCGTTGGCCAGCCACCAGGCCTGGGCCTCCGGCGGAGGTACAAACCAGGCCCGCTGGCCCAGTAGTGCCGGCGCTGTGTATTCGGTGGCGAGGCGATTGTTGGCGTTGTTGATGGCGAAAAGCTGCCAGAAGTCGTCCACCCGCTGCGGTACCACGCCCGCGATGAACTGTTCGCGGCGCGTCGGACAGATGCCGTTGGGCAGCAAACCGGAGCGTTCGCACACCTCCAGCTCGATGATGTTGTCCGGTTTGTGCCAGCCCTCCGTGGACTGTCCTGCGTGCAGCAGGGTCATCAGGGCCTGCCAGAGGTGGGCTGCCGGTCCGCTCACGGGCGCGTCGGCGCTCATGGGGCCGTCCCCGTCGCGCCCCAGTTGGACAGCGACGAGATAGCCGGGGCTGTAGCCCAGGGTCCAGGCCACCTGGCGGCGGCCGCTTTGGCCACTCACGACAGCGGCCGGCCGCCCGACGTCCAGCAGGCGCACGTCCGCTTCTCCCAACACACGGGCTCGCGCCGCCTGGTCAGCCAGCACGTCATTGACCAGGTAACCCAGTTCACCGGCGAAACGCGACTTGCAGTCCGCCGCTTCGCTGCAGGGCAGGTCCGCAGACTGTTGCGCCCGCCACAGGACCCTTCCACTGGAATCTTCAATGGCCAGCACGCTCGGCGGGGCTGCTCCCTGCGAAGCGGCAGCCGACCCCGGCAGGAGGCCGCGCTGTTCGCCCTGGGTGGCGAAGAGGGCGTAGCTGGCGGCGGCATCCAGCAGGGAGACGGCGCCGCCCCGCTCCAGCAGGGACAGGCTGGCCCCGCCGGCTGCTTCCAGCCCATTCAGACCCAGGCTGTCGGCGCGCGCCAGAACGTTTTCGAGGCGCAATTCGCTGGCCAGTTGTACGGCCGGCGGCAACAGGCCGGCGCTCATGGCGTCACGCAGTGGCAGGGGGCCGCGGAAGAGACCGTCGTCGTTTGCCGGCGCGTAAAGCAGCCCTTCGATGTCGCCGGGCAACTCCAGCGGGACGTCGAGCAACATGTCCGCGGCGGTCCGCCCCTTGCGAAATGCCTCAAAGTACACGTAGGGCAGCAAAAGGGGGCCCGGCGGATGGCGCGGGTCGCCCGCTTCGCCCAACAGGGCGAGCAATTCGCCGGTCCGCACGTCAAGAATGACCAGCGCGGCCTCCTGTGGCGGAGAATCCATCACCGGGGCAAGCGGCAAAAGTTCCCGGTCCTGGCAGTCGCCAGTCGCGTCCGGAGAGGCCAGGCGCTCCAGATGCAGTTGCAGCAGGCAGGCAGCCCGTTCCTGAAGCGTTAGATCGAGAGTCGTCAGGATGCGCAGGCCGCCCTGGGCCAGCATGCGCCCGCCATCCATGCCCAGCGAGTCGAGGATGGCGCGCGCCTGATTCAGGGCCAGGTCGCTGAAAGTCGGGGCCAGGCGCGACGACTGGTCCCTGCGGGCCAGGACGGGCGTCTCGCGCCTGAGAGCGGCGGTGGCTTCACGCGCGTCGACATGACCGGTCTGCAAGAGCTTGTAAAGTAGCTCGTCCTGCCGACGGCGCGCTGCAGAAATGGCCTGGGTGGGGTTCGACTCCGGCTGTGGCGGGATGGCGGCCAGCAGCGCGATTTCATCCAGGGCGAGCTGTGTCGCCGGCTTGCCGAGGTAAAGCCAGGCGGCGGCCTCGATGCCCCAGGCGTCGTTCCCGTAGTGGCTGGTATTCAGGTGCCACTCCAGCAGTTCCTCACGCGAGTGCAAACGCTCCAGTTCGGCGGCCAGCACCAGTTCGCGGCCGGGTGTCAGGCCGCCGGGCGCCCCTGCCGGCCCCGAATACAGGTTGCGCGCCAGTCGCAGGCCCAGCGATTCGTCGCGAATCCTTTCGCCCAGGGCATCTTGCCAAAGCCGGATGCCAAGGGTCACCGGCGAGGTCGGCGGACGCTCAAGAAAGTCCGGATCTTCACTGAGCAGGGTGGCCGCGATCAGGGTGTCTGGCAGTTCCTCCAGGGCGCGCCAGCTTCGCGCGCCGCCTGCGACGCTTCCTGCGCTGAGCAAAACGCTCTGCCCGTTGCGGTCGTAGAAGTGCGAGGGTCCCTCGCCAGTCACCGCCAGGCCGCTGGCCGGAAGCGGCTGCAGGGCATTCAGGGCCTCGCCGTACATCCACCATGCGCCGGCCGCCGGGAGCAGCACGAGCAGCGCCAGAAACAGCAGCAAGATGCCCAGTCCAAGGCCGAGGCGCATTTGCCGCGCGCTGTGTCGCGCGCGCCGTCGCCGCCGCCTGTGCAGAAGCCGAATTGCTGCAGTCAGCGTTCACCTCGGAGCCGCGTGCAGGATGGGCCAGTATAGCAAATGCCGCCCCTGCAACATGGGGGTCTGGCGTTCCTGGCGTCGGCCCTGGCTGTTATACTGGCCGCAGGGGGATGGATGTGTCCCGGTGGATGCCCCGGTCTTCAAAACCGGTGA
>DAOUIB010000440.1:0-2604 GCA_034428275.1 Anaerolineae bacterium | reverse complement strand
TCCAGGCGCTGGTCATGCCATTTCCCTGTCCTGTCAGGATTGCGCAGTATACCCCGCCCACCTATAATCGGCGCCGTCGTGCCGGGAGGGAGAGTGCAGAGCGATGGCTTACTTGACCGCCAGCCAGCGGGCCGACCTGCAGCGCGAACTGGAGCAACTGAGTTTCCGCCGCGCCAACGGCCGCCTCAAGCGCATGGACCCCATGGGCCGCATGGCCTACTACCGCAACGCCCAGAACACCGGCCAGTGGCTCACGCGTCACGTTCTGGCCGGCCTCGGCACCCAGGTCACGCTGGTCGAGATCAACCTGGCGAAGGAGACCGACCGACTGGATCGCGTGCGCAACGAATACACCCTCGCCGAAGTCATCGTCGAAGCGACTCCCGACAACCGCAACTGAGTCAACGCAGGACTTAACATGCTCTACGCCCTGCCTCGCAAAACTGAACTGACCCTTACGCAGCGTCTGCTGGCCATTGCCGCCCTGACGGCCCTGACCGCCATCGCGGCGCGGATTACCATCCCGCTGGAGCCGGTGCCCTTCACCTTCCAGGTGTTGGCGGTGCTGCTGGCCGGGATGTTGCTGGGCGCGCGCGAAGGCGCCCTGAGTCAACTGGCCTACGTCGGCCTGATCGCGCTCAACCTGCCGCTGGACGCCCGTGCGCTGGGCGCGGCCGCCCTGGTCGGACCCACCGCCGGCTATCTCTACGGTTTTGTCCCCATGGCCCTGGTGGCCGGCAGGCTGGTGGAGCGCGGCGCGGAGCGCGCCTGGCAGCGTTGGCTGGCGGGGGCGGCGGGTGTGGTCGTGCTCTATGTCTGTGGCGTGGCCGGTCTGATGACCGCCACCGGCATGGACCTTCAGGCCGCCTGGGCGGCGGGCGTGGCGCCCTTCCTCGTCTTCGACCTGGTCAAGGCCGCGCTGGCGGCTTCCCTGCTCTACGCCGGTCGGCGCCTGCTGCTGCCCGACTGAATCAAGTCTACAGCTTCGCCAGGTCCTCTTCCGTCAGGGTCAGGCCGAGGATGTTGTAACCGGCGTCGACGTGCACCACCTCGCCGGTGACCGCGCTGCCCAGGTTCGAGGCCAGCCACAGCGCCGTGTTGCCGACGTCGTCCGCGCTGACCGCACGACGCAGCGGCGCGGCCTGCTCCGAATAGCGCAGCATCGTGCGGAAACCGGGCACGCCGGCGGCCGCGAGAGTCTTGATCGGGCCGGCGCTGATGGCGTTGACGCGGATGCCCTGCGGCCCGAGATCGTTCGCCAGATAGCGCGTGATGTTCTCCAGCGCCGCCTTGGCGACGGCCATCACGTGGTAGCGCGGCATCACCTTTTCGGAGGCGAAATAGGTCATGCTGAGGATGCTGCCGCCCTCCGTCATCAGCGGCGCGGCGCGTCTGGCCATGGCGATCAGGCTGTAGGCGCTGATGTCCAGCGCCATGCCGAAGCCCTCGCGCGAAATATCGACGAAGCGGCCGCCGAGGTCCTCGCGGTTGGCGTAGGCCACCGAATGGACCAGAACGTCGATGCGGCCGTAGCGCTCGCGCACCTTGTCGAAGACCTCGTCGAGTTGTTCGTCGCTGGTGACGTCGCAGATCTCGACGAAGTCGCAATCGACCTGCTGCGCCAGCGGCCGCACGCGCTTTTCCAGCGCCGCCCCGGCGTAACTGAGCAGGATGGTCGCGCCCTCCTCGTGCAGGCGGCGCGCGATGCCCCAGCCGATCGAGTTGCGGTTGGCCACGCCGAAGACCAGCGCGACCTTGCCGTCCATCAGACCCATGTGTCTGCTCCGTTTCGCTGTGTGTAGCCCCGCGAAGAGGGTCATCATACCCGTTTTGGCCCGCTCTGTCGCCGGGGCGGGTCGCCACGCCTCAGGAAGTCTTCCGGGCGGGCTACACTGCGCTCCCGTGGGAACCTCTGTTTTTTGGATACAGCAACTGAATGCGGTGAGCGACATGGTGCGCCCGCGGGCGACAGAATGTGTCGCCCGTACAACAATCCGTATTCCCTGCAGGGGCGACTTTGTAGGGGCGACTTATCAAGTCGCCCGTCTCTTCGGCATATACCGCAGGGGCAGCGAGGGCCCCGGCTCGAAGCATCCCGCAGGGGCGATTTATCAAATCGCCCGCTGTGCAATATAAAGATCTGGACGCTCCCCCGCATTTTTGAATTGCGGGGGGGGGGCGCTACACTGGCTTGCCGTGGCGTGGTTGCCTCGCGTTGGGCAGGCCGCTACACTCTTTCGTCACAGCGCTGGACCAGAGGAGAGAGCCAACGAAACAACCTCAACCCCTTTCGTTTCGCAAGACAAACATGGAGAAGAAGATGCGCAAGGTACTTTCTGTCATTTTGCTCGCGCTGCTGCTATCGGGCGCAGCGATCGCCCAGGACGCCACCCCCGTCACGCTGATGCACGGCTGGACCGGCGCCGACAATACCGAGATGCTCAATACCGTCTTCGCGCGTTTCAATGAGGAAAACGCAGACGGTTTGGTCATCGAACCGACTGCCTTGCAATGGGACGACCTGTTCACCCAGCTGACGCTCACCGCTGCCGCTGGCAACCCGCCCGATGTCGTGATGTTCCATAATACGGAAGTCACCGAATA
>DAOUIB010000439.1:0-3284 GCA_034428275.1 Anaerolineae bacterium | reverse complement strand
CTTTGGCGACTCCCGCCCCTCAGGCAGACGCGCCGGCTTCCGCCCGTCGCGCGTAGCGGCTGAAAAGCGTCACCGCCGCGAAGCCCGCCAGCATAAGCAGCAGCGCCGGCAGGAGGGAATCCGCCTGCGGCGCGAGATTGGCTTCCTGCAGGCAGCGAAAGTCGCCGTGCCGGTCCAGATCGCTGGCAATGCATGCCTTCCAGGGCCAGATCTTCCAGAGGGAGCCGATCATGAAGCCCGTCAGCATGGCGATCGTCGTTTGCGGCCGGTTGCGCAAGAGCCAGCTCAGCAGACGCGAAAAGACGACGATGCCCACGACGGAGCCTGCCGCCACGATGAGGAGCGTGCTGAAGTTACGCTCGCTGGCGGCGCGCAGCACGTGGTCGTATTGCCCCAGAATGAGCAGAATGAAGGAGCCGGAGATGCCCGGCAGAATCATGGCGCATACGGCCACCATGCCCGCCAGAAAAAGATTGAAGGTCGCAGGTTCCGCATCCGCCGGCACCAGGTTGACGACCAGAAAGGCGATCAGCGCGCCGGCGACCAGCGTCAGCGCCGTCGCCAGGGCCCGGCGAATCTGCGCGCCCACGGCCACGATGGACGCCAGCACGAGGCCGAAGAAAAAGGCGAAGAGGTGGACGCGCCCGTCCGGGTCCTCCAGCGTGCTGCTCAGGAATCCGGCCAGGCCGAAAATCGCCGTCAGGATGCCCAGCCACAAAGTGAGCAGGAAACGCAGCGGAATCTGCCGTTCGAGCTCCGCCAGGCGCAGATGCAGGACCAGGCGCAGCGCCGCCAGGTTGAAGGACCGGATTCCGTCCAGCAGGTCCTGATAGATCCCCAGCACAAAAGCCATGGTGCCGCCCGAAACGCCCGGCACCAGGTCCGCCGCGCCCATGGCGCAACCCGTCAGATACAGACGCGCATAGGCGGCGAGGCTGCGCGGCCGTGCGTGGCTTACGCTGTTCCCTGGCATGTGTTCTCCCTGCATCATGCGCGCGGCTGCGGCATCATGCCTGCGCCAGGCGCAGGGGTCAATGGCCGACAGGCCCCGCTACGCCCTGGCGGGGCTGGAAAACAGGCGAGGCTTCGCTATCATGGCCCGGTCGCGGCGGGAGACTTGCACTATGGCAAAAACGGCCTTCATCACCGGCATCACGGGTCAGGACGGCTCCTGGCTGGCGGAATTGCTGCTGGAAAAAGGTTATCGCGTCGTGGGCCTGGCGCGCCGCTCCACCAACTACCACTATCCCAACATCGCCCACCTGGCCGGCCGCGTCGAACTGGAATACGGCGACCTGCTGGACGCCGCCGCCCTCGCCGCCATCATCCAGCGGCAACAGCCGGACGAAGTCTATCACCTCGCCGCCCAGTCCGTTCCCGGCGACAGCTGGAACCAGCCGCTGGTCACCGGCGAGATCACGGCCCTCGGCACGGTGCGTATGCTGGAGGCCGTGCGCCAGCACAAACCCGACGCCCGCTTCTATCAGGCCACCAGCCGCGAAATCTACGGCGGCGTGCCGGTGGAAGTCGTCGATGAGGACACGCCCTTCCACGCCAACAACCCTTACGGCATTGCCAAGCTTTACGCCCACCAGATGGCCGTCAACTACCGCGACTCCTGGGACATGTTCGTCTGCGCCGGCATGCTCTTCAACCACGAAAGCCCGCGCCGCGGCCTGCACTTCGTCACGCGCAAGGTGACCATGGGCGTGGCCTGCATCCATCTGGGCATTGAGGAGCCGCCGCTCAACGAGGCCGGCCAGCCCCTGGTGCAGGACGGTCAATTGCAAATGGGCAACCTGGACGCCTGGCGCGACTGGGGCTACGCGAAGGAATACGTCGAGGCCATGTGGCTGATGCTGCAACAGGACGAGGCGCGCGACTACGTCATCGGCACGAACACGGCCTACAGCATCCGCGATCTTTGTCGCGTGGCCTTCGCCCACGTCGGCCTCGACTGGGAGCAGCACGTCGTCACTGCCGACCAGTTCCTGCGCCCCACCGAGATCTTCGCCCAGCGCGGCAACCCGGCGCGCGCGAAGGCCGACATGGGCTGGGAACCGCGCGTCGGCTTCGAGGAACTCATCCGCATGATGGTCGACGCCGACCTGAAGCTGCTGCTCCGGCAGGGACGCACCTGACCCCGGGGCGCAACGGCGCCGGGCCCGTTTGCCCGCAGCCCACGACCTTCCGTATAATCAGGGTCGTTCCGCGCGCCGCCGGAGGCTGGAATGACCGACGTGGTCAGTCCGCAGGTGCGCAGCCGAATGATGTCCGGCATCCGGGGCAAGAACACCCGGCCGGAACTGCTCATCCGCCGCAGCCTCCACCGACTCGGCTACCGCTATCGCCTGCACCGCAAGGACCTGCCCGGCAAGCCCGATCTGGTCTTGCCGCGCTATCGCGCCGTCATCTTCGTCAACGGCTGCTTCTGGCACGGCCACGACTGCCATCTCTTCAAGTGGCCCTCCAGCCGCGCCGACTGGTGGCGCGCCAAGATCACGAAGACGCGCGAAACCGACGCCGCCAGCCGTCAGGCCCTGGCGGCGATGGGCTGGCGCATCCTGGAGGTCTGGGAGTGCGCGCTGAAGGGCCGCACGCGCCTCCCGCTGGAACAGGTCATCGCAGAAATTGACGCCTGGCTGCCATCCGACAACCGCGCTCTTGTGGTCCGCGGGCGGGACGGGGACGAGAGCGACCTATAGCGCCGCCAGCGCGCGTTTGACGCTGTTCTTCGGGCTGACGTTCACCTGCTCGTCTTCAATCACCCCGTCGGCGCCGATCACCCAGTGCGAGCGAATGACGCCCATGTACCTGTTGCCGTACATCGAACGCTCGCCCCAGGCGCCCCAGGCCTCCAGCACCTCATGCTGCGGGTCGCTGAGCAGATCGAAGGGGAAGTTTTCGTCATCGATCCACTGGCGCAGGGCCGCCGGTTCGTCCGGGCTGAGCCCCAGCACGATCGCGTCGCCGGCCTCCACCTGCGGGTAGTTGTCGCGAAAGCCGCAGGCCTGGGTCGTGCAGCCGGGCGTGGCGGCCTTCGGGTAGGCGAAGAGGATGACGCGCCGGCCGCGCAGCTCGCCCAGTCGCACGCGCTCGCCATCCTGATTAAGCAGTTCGAAATCCGGCGCCAGTTCACCGATCGCGGGCATGGTTTTCTCCTGTCTGGTCCCTGCGGGAATTGTGACTCGCGCCACGCGGCGCGGCAAGGCCCGGTGCATTCCCCCGTCGCAACCGCTGTACGGGCGACATACCATGTCGCCCGCCCCGCCCGACACTACCGC
>DAOUIB010000438.1:0-3318 GCA_034428275.1 Anaerolineae bacterium | reverse complement strand
TGGCAACCCTCGCGCTTGTGCTGGCCCTGCCGGGCGTGGCACAGGACGTCGTGGAGTTGCGCATGACCTGGTACACGGATGGCAACGAAGACGAAGTCATGCGCGACCTGCTGGACCGCTTCGAAATGGAAAACAGCGACATTCGCGTGGTGATGGACAACGTCCCCTACCAGGCGGGTATTCAGGGAACTCTACCGGTGCAACTGGCAGCTGGTGAAGGACCGGACCTGGCGCGGGTCACCAACCTGGGCGGTCTTTCCGAGTTTTACCTGGATCTGACCCCATACTTGAGTGACCCGGACTACTGGGAAGACAGTTTTGGCGTTGCTCTGGGTTGGCTGCGACCGCCAGGCCAGATGGATGGCATTTACGGTGCGCCGACCCAACTGACCATCACAGGGCCGTTCATCAACCGAACGCTTTTTGAGCAGGCGGGGGTGGCCGTGCCCAGCGACAGCAGCGATCAGGTCACCTGGGAAGAGTGGGCGGCGGCGGCCAACGAAGTGGCCGACATTCTGGATATCCCCTTCCCAATGGCCATGGACCGCAGCGGCCACCGTTTTGCCGGCCCGGCCATCAGCATGGGCGCCAAATACTTCGACGAAGACGGCCATCCTCTGATTGCCGGTGACGAGGGCTTCCGCGCCATGGCCGAGCTCTTTGTCAACTGGCATCACGACGGTACCATGCCGCTTGAAATCTGGGCGGCCAACACGGGCTACGCCGGCGCCAACGAGGAATTCGGCAACAGTCAGGTCGTTTTCTACATGTCCGGCAGTTGGCAGATCGGCCAGTTTTCGAACCAGATTGGCGACGCCTTTGACTGGGCGGCTGTGCCCAATCCCTGTGGGCCGGGCGGCTGCACCGGCTTGCCCGGTGGCGCATGGCTGGTTGGCATCGGCAACACCGGGCATCCGGCCGAGGTTGCGCGCGTGATGGAGTATTTCGCCAGTGAAGAGATCCAGGAAGAATTCTATTCCCGCACGCTCTTCATTCCAGGGCATAGGGGGCTCCTGAGCAGGGCAGTTGAGTTCGACACAGATCTTGAACAGGGTCTGGCAGCGATTGATGCCTTTATCGCCAGCGCCAACGCGCTTGAGCAGACTGCCTACGACATCCAGGGTTATGCCTTCAATTTCATCGTTTTCAATGCATCCCGTGATCGTCTGACCCAGGCGATTGTGGGCGAGTTGACGCTGGATGAAGCCATTGAGCGCATTCAGCAAGACGTGGACGAGCAACTGGCCGAGCAAATGGGCGGCTAGCCTGGAGCCAACTCTGGACACACGGCTGACCGATACCGCTTTCGCTCGGGAGGGCGGAGGCGGTATCTTTTGTAATGGCTGCACATATCTGCTGCGCAAATGACGACAATTAACGGCAATTTGCAAAACGAACGGCAGGGACCGCTTGCGAGACTGTCAGCGACGCTGGAGGCGGGCCTGGCAGCCACCTTTGCCGGGTTCATGAATGCCCTTGAGATCCTCGTCCGGCCGATTGAACGCCGGCTGGGCATGGAGCGCATCGGCTATTTCTTCGTCCTGCCCAATCTGCTGATCTTCGGCGTCTTTGTGCTCTTCCCAATGTTGCTGAATTTCTATATTTCATTCACCTCCGGCACGGAGATTTTCCCCCAGGACCGCAATTTCGTTGGTTTCGGCAATTACGAATTCCTGTTCGATTGCGAAAACGTGTTTGAGCCCAACAGCTGCAACGAGGACCTTTTCTGGCGCGGCGTGTTCAATACCATCTTTTTCGTCATCGTGCAGGTCAGCGGCATGGTGCTGGTCTCGCTGGTGACCGCCCTGGTGCTGAACGGCAAGATACGCGCCCGGGGATTCTTTCGCAGCGTTTTCTTCTACCCGGTGCTGCTGTCGCCCGTCGTCGTGGCCCTGATCTGGAAGTGGATCCTGCAGCGCGACGGCGTGCTGAATTCGCTCCTTATTGCCCTGGGCGGCGAACGGGTTCAGTTTCTGGTCAATGCGGACTGGGCCACCCTGTGGGTGATTGTCATCAGCATCTGGGCGCTGATGGGCTTTTACACCCTGATCCTGTTGGCCGGCCTGCAGTCCATACCGGCCGAACTCTACGAGGCCGGCCAGATCGATGGCACCGGACGTTGGCAGAGCTTTCGCTTCATCACCCTGCCGCTGCTCATGCCGACTATGTTTGTAGTGCTGGTGCTCTCCTTGATTCGGGCTGTGCAGGTCTTCGATCAGGTGTATGCCCTGACCGGTGGCGGGCCCGGCACCTCGACTCACTACATTGTTCAATACATATTTACGGTCGGTTTTGACAGCACGATCAAACGCTTTGGCCTGGCGGCAGCGGCGTCCGTGCTGCTGGGCGCGACGTTGCTGGTGCTGACTTTGTTGCAGTTGCGGGCCGCGCGCAGCAACGAGTCGGGTTGAGCGAACGATGAGTGCAGAGTCGCTTCAGGCATCCCGCAACATCTTCACCCGAACGCGGGGACGCCGCAAGCTGCATCCCACGGACCTGCTGTCCTACCTCTGGCTGCTCTTCGGCACGGTTGTCATGTTCGGTCCGGTGATCTGGGTGCTGATGTCCTCCTTCAAGACCCAGGCGGCCCTGATCGAGTTTCCGCCGCAATTCCTGCCCTTCCAGCAGGACACGGTCCAGGTGGACGGCCATGACGAGCCCCTGCCGCTCTATGACGTGACCATGGAGGACGGCAGCATTCGACAGATGGCCCAGGTGCGCCGGGTGGGGATTGAGGCGCAGATGGTGGATCCCGACTCGCCGGAAGAAATCGTCAGGGTCAACATCCGGCAACGGGAACCGGTACGCTCCATAGGCCTCGCCCTGGAAAACTACATCGACCCGCTCGGCCGCTTCAACTTTCTCACCTACCTGCGCAACAGCGTCACCGTGACGGTGTTGGCAACCCTGATCACGCTGTTGATCAACAGCATGGCCGGATTCGCCCTCAGCAAATACGAATTTCGCGGGCGGGACGGCATTTTTTTGCTCTTCATCGCCACCCTGATGATCCCGATCTCGGTCATTCTGGTTCCGGTGTTCCTCGTTATCACGTCGCTGAACCTGTACAACAATCTGTGGGGAGTCATCATTCCCGGCGCGGCCACGCCAACCGGCGTCTTTCTGCTGCGCCAGTACATGCTGACCATCCCGGACGAGCTGCTCGATTCGGCGCGTATCGACGGCGCCAGCGAATGGCGCATCTACTGGCAAATTGTGTTGCCGCTGGCGCGGCCGGCCCTCGCCGTGTTGGCGATTTTCTCGGTGATGTGGCGCTGGAATGACTTTCTCTGGCCGTTGATTGTGCTCAGTCGCAGC
>DAOUIB010000437.1:0-3232 GCA_034428275.1 Anaerolineae bacterium | reverse complement strand
CGATTCCCGCAGCGCCCTGGGCAGTCACCAGGCCCTGCTGGGCCGTCACTTCCGCCAGAATTGACTCCCGAAAGCGACGGGCCAGCAGCAGGGTCGCCGCGATTGCCAGCGCCGAAAGTAGCAGTTGGGGGCCGCTCCAGGCGGCGGTCCAGGAAATGTCCAGTGTGTTGCCCGCCGCCCGCACGATCTGGTCCGCCGCCAGTCCCGACAACATCAACGACGGAAAATGCATGACCCGGCGCTGCAGCAGCAGTACGATGAAGGCCAGCCCGCCGGCGATGACGGCGGCACTGACGACGACTTGCGATACTTCAGGCGCAAGGGCCGGCAGGGCACGCGCAAGCGCCACAAAAATGACAGAGGCAGGAAGGGCGAGACGGGAGCGACTGCGCGCCTGGGCCAGCGGCGGAAACAAAAACATGAGCAGCAGAAACAGCACTTCCACACCTGCCAGGCCTGTACTGCCGGGAGCGCCAGTCAGAACACCCTGATTGAGCAGCAGACCGGGCAGCCGTCGCAGGGCCTGAACGAAGAACAGGCCGACCAGAGCCAGTTCGACGCTGTGCAACAACGTTTCCTGAACCTTGCGCGACATCCCTGCCCCCTGTCGCAAGCGATATGCAGGAGTCTACAGCGGCACTATAATTACGCAAATCCCGGTGACAGCGAGGACGATTCAATGGAGCGGGTCGACCTGATTTTGTCCGGAGGCACCGTCGTCACCATGGACGACACCTTCTCAATGTACCCGGATGGCGCTGTCGCCATTCGCGGCAAGCACATTGTGGCCGTGGCCCCGCGCGAAGTCCTGCTGGAGAGTTGCCGGGCCGACGAGGTCCTCGATTGCAGCGGCCAGTACATTTTGCCGGGCCTGGTGAACGCGCACACCCACGTGCCCATGACCCTGCTCCGGGGTCTGGCCGACGACCTGCGACTCGACGTGTGGTTGATGGGTTACGTGATGCCGACGGAGCGCGAGTTCGTCAACCCGGACTTTTGCCGTCTGGGGACGCGCCTCGCCTGTGTCGAGCAAATCCGCAGCGGTATCACGACCTTCGCCGACATGTATTATTTCGAGGAGGTCATCGCCGAGGTCACGGCTGAGGCCGGCATGCGCGCCGTACTCGGTCAGAGCGTCCTGCGTTTCCCGACGCCGGACGCGGAGAGCTACGAAATCAGCCTGGCGCGCGCCAGACGCTTCATCGAAGACTGGCAGGGACATGAACGCATCACGCCTGCCGTGGCGCCGCACGCGCCCTATTCCAGCACGCGGGAACTGCTGGAACAATGTACGGCCCTCGCCCTGGAATTCGATGCGCCGCTGCTCATCCATATCGCCGAAACCCGCCAGGAGCTGGAAGACAGTCTGAAACAACATGGCCGTCGCGTCGTGGAGCAGGTGGCGGAGACCGGCCTGTTGCAGGCGAAGGTCCTGGCGGCCCATTGCGTGCACATTGACTCCGGCGAAATGCGCGCGCTCAGGGACCATGACTGCAGCATCGCGCATTGCCCCACCAGCAATCTGAAGCTGGCCAGCGGCATCGCGCCCGTCAGCGCCATGCTGGATGCCGGCATCGCGGTGGGCATCGGCACGGACGGACCGGCCAGCAACAACGACCTCGACATGCTGGAGGAAGTGCGCCTGGCCGCCATTCTGGCCAAGACGGCCGCCAATGACCCGACCACGCTGCCGGCCCGCCAGGCCCTGTTGATGGCGACGCGCCAGGGGGCGGAAGCGCTCTTCCTGGGGGACCAGATCGGCAGTCTGGAGCCTGGCAAACTGGCAGACCTGGTCGTCATGGACGCGCGCCGCTCGCACAACATGCCCCAGTTCAGCCGCAGCGAGGACGCCGTGTATTCGCAAATCGTCTATGCCGCCAAGAGCACGGACGTGGCCCACGTGATTTGTCACGGTCGCTGGCTGATGCGCGACCGCGAGTTACTGACACTTGGTGAGGCGGAATTGCTGGAAGAGGCGCAGGCCCTGGCTTCCCGCGTCGACGACTTTCTGCGGGCGAACACCGGAGACGTGCTGTCCAAGCTGCTTACGGTGACCCAGGGCATGGAACGCGGCGAGAGTTTCGAGGTGCAGGCCAAGCTGGTGTTGCAGGACGAATCCGCGCTGGCGCAATTGCTGGGTTGCGAGGACGTCGAGCTGCTGAAAGAGGTGCACTACCGCCAGTACGACACCTGGTTCAGCTTTGAGGACGAGTCGGACGGGCGACTGCGTTATCGTGAAGACGATGAACTGGACCCGGACGGCCAGGTCGTTTCCACGCGCAGCCGGCTGACCCTGATGCGGCTCAACAAGATCGACAGTTACGGCAGGGCCGTTCGATTGTCGCATTCGCGTTTTTACGCGCGGGCGGACCGGCCCCTGCGTTTTTACCGCGAATACTTCCGCCCTTCCGCCGAAAGGGCGCTGGAAAAGGACCGTCGCCGCTGGCACATTCACTACCAGGGCGTGCTGTTTTACATAAACGTGGACCGCTTTACCGACCCGCCGGGCGAACAGACTTACCTGGAGCTGAAGAGCCGCACCTGGTCAGCGGAAGACGCCGGGGTCAAGGCGGCGCGGATCGCCGACATGCTGGAAATCCTTGGCGCCAGCCCAAAGGACATGATTTTGGCGGACTATCCGGAAATGCACGGCGTCTGACCGGGTTTATCAGGTCTTCGCGAGCCGGCGCCGCAAGTCATCTGCAATGGCCCCTGCATCCAGTGAGGCGGCATTCAGCCAGGGAATGTCCGCATGATGGCCGCGAAACCAGGTGAGCTGACGCCGGATGAAGTCGTGCGTCGCCGTCTTTGCCCTGGCGACGGCCTCAGGCAGCGGCAGTCCATCCAGCAGGTGTGCGCCCAGCTGCCGGTAACCCAGACCGCTCATCGAGGGCAGGTCGCGTGAATAACCGGCTAGCAAAAGGCCCTGCACTTCGTCAACGAAGCCGGCCTCAATCATCGCCTCCAGGCGCCGGTCAGCGCGCGCGTACAGCGCGCCGCGCTCCAGTTGCAGGCCGAGCTGCAGGACATGCCATGGCGGGGGGTCCCGTCCCTGCTGCTCGCTGATGGCCCGGCCCGTTGCATGCCAGACCTCCAGCGAACGCACCACCCGCCGCACATTGTTGGGATGAGTCCTGGCGGCCGTGACAGGATCGACGTCGGCGAGCCGTCGATGCAGCGCCTCGCTTCCCTGTTTGCGGGCGTATTCTTCAAGCTCGCTGCGCAGGTCCTC
>DAOUIB010000436.1:0-3879 GCA_034428275.1 Anaerolineae bacterium | reverse complement strand
CGCCAGCGTCCTGTTTGTCAGCTTCACCGGGACGGTTCTGGCGGCCCAACTGCTCGACGTGCCGCGGCATGACGCGGAGGAACCGCTACGCCTGACGGGCCTGTTGCTGGGCGCGCTGGTCATTTTTGTCACGGGTACACTGGACGACTGGCTGGAACTGAAACCGCACTGGTGGTTTGCGGCCCAGGTGCTCGCCGCCGGCATCGCAATTCATCATCACATTTTCATTGAAGGCTTCAACAATCCCTTGACCGGCACACAGACGCCGGAGTGGCCCTTCGTGTTCACGATTGCCATTTCGCTGCTGTGGATCATGGGCATGACCAATACGGTCAATTTTCTGGATGGCCTGGACGGACTCTCGCACGGCGTTGTTTTCATCGCCGCCAGCGTCCTGTTTCTGAACAGCGCCATAGTGCTGGAACCGCCGCAGCTCAGCGTCAGTCTGTTGCCACTGGCATTGATGGGAGCCACCCTGGGATTCCTGGTCCACAATTTTTACCCTGCACGGATTTTCGCCGGCGGCGGCGCTTACCTGCTGGGTTTCCTGATTGCCTGTTTGAGCATCATTGGCGGGGCCAAGATGGCGACCGTGCTGATGGTGATGGCCCTGCCCATACTCGATGCCATCTGGCAAATGGTCAACCGCATCCTGACCGGCCGCAGCCCCTTTCGCGGCGATCGGGGACACGCCCATCATCGTCTGCTTGATCTGGGCTTCAGCCAACGCCAGATCGTTCTGGGCTACTATCTCTTCTGTACGGGCTTCGGCACGCTGACCCTGCTTCTGGAAAGCCGCTCTTTCAAGCTGGTTTCCCTGGTCCTGCTGTCGACCATTGTCGTGTGCGGCCTGGCCCTTTTGCTCTGGCTGGGGCGGGAGGGCATTCAGGGCGCTGCGGGCAAGAGGTCTCCCGGCAAGGGCGTGTAGGTGACATCCTCGTAGCCGAAGGCGGCCGGCCCGACAACCTCAAGCGCAGCCAGTGTCTTCAGTTCCCGTACAGCCGGCATGCCAATCACGGCCACGCGCAGGCCGTAACGCAGCATTTCGGTGCCCAGCGGCGTGCCATCCTCCAGCGTGACGATGGTGATCAGGTCCGGCACGCAGCACTCTACGTCGCCGTCGCGCCAGGCGACAAGGTTTTCGTTCTGGAAGACGATCTCCATGCGGTCTTCGGGGTTGTCAAAGGCCTGCAGCCGCATCCTGCCCCTGGCAAAACCCTGCACAGTGCGCCGTTCCACGTCCACGATTTTGCCCTCAAACAGGACTCGCCCGTTACCCAGGTCGGCGATGACCTGCGCCGGGGACGCCACCTTGTCCTCGCGCGCCTGCATCACGGCCCGACCCAGGTCCAGCGCCAGTGTCAGCGTGCCGCGCACCAGATTGGCCTTGACTTCCGCGCCACTCATCAGGGACATCACCAGCGCGGCGCTGCCGCCCATCTCGATGGTCAGGTTGCGGGCCCACTCCTCAGCCTGCAGCGGGCTGGACAGTCGTTCAAAGATGGCGATGTTGCCGTGGCAATCGCCCAGGGCCAGGGGGCTGGCCGGTATGCCGCCGATAGAGAAAGTGTCCATCTGCAATTCCGGGAAGGCCCGGCCCATGCCGTCGCCGTCGAGAACCGGCAACCCGAGTTGCAGGGCGCACATCAAGGGTTCCAGGGCATTGGAGCCGCCGATCTCGTTGATCACGAGGGCGTCAAAATCGCGACGCAGATGCGCGGCCAGCGCCTGCACGGCGCGTGCCACCTCGTCGCCGGCCTCAATCTTTTCGATGCCGACGGTTGGCGCGCCCATCATCCCCACGCCGACGACGAGCGCGTCATCGCTCAACTGTTCCACGTTCAGGACCGGGCAGGGTGCGCCACTCAGGCGCAACTGCCTGTCCAGCTTCAGGCGACCGATGTAGGTGTTACCGCCGCCGCCGGTGCCCAGAATGCCGGCACCCAGCGCCAGGGCGGCCGTGTCGCCCAGGCCCACGCTGGCGCTCACTGGCCGTAACGCTCCTCTACCGGTACGTAATCGACGTCATAGCCAAACACCCTCGGCCCGACCAGTTGCAGTCCCGCCTCGCTACGCCAGCGGGGGGTGCAGGGAAAGGCGATCACCTCAACGCGGAAGCCGTAACGCAGGCCTTCGGTGGTGATGGGCTCACCGGTCTCGATATCCAGCACGGCGATGAGGTCCGGCACGGTGACGCAGAAGTCGCCGTCGATGCGCGCGGCAAGGTGCTCGTTCTGGAAGGAGAGCTGCAATTCCCGGCCCTCATAGTCGGCGATTCCGGTCATGAAGGCGTCGCCTTTGGCGAAACCGGCTTCCGTGCGCCGCTGGACGTCGCTGATATTGCCGCGGAAAACTGTGAAACCGTTCACCGACTCACGCACTGTGCGGACCGGGTCCTGTTCCTCCAGTCGGGCCCTGCGGATGGTCTCTCCGATTCGCTGCGCCTGGGTAATGGTGTCCGGCACCGCCGCTTCCTTCAACTCGGCGACTGTCGCCGCATAGAGGGCGATCATCGCCATGGCGCCCATGTCAACGGTCACGCTGCGGGCGAAGGTCTCCGTCCAGTGATTGTTGATGGTCTCCATGATGACGGTGTTGCCCCGTTCGTCCGACATGGCGATGGGTGTGGCGGAGATGCCGTGAATTGTGTGTGTCACCATCTGCAGCTCCGGGAAGGCCCGTCCCATGCCGTCACAATCGACCATCGGCAGGCGCAGTCGCGCGGCAGCATAGATCGGAACGACCGAGTTCAGCCCTCCAGCCTCTATGCTCATCGTGGCGCGCACGGGCTTGCCGATGTACTTGCCGACCGAGAGGAAGGCATTGACAATGTCGTCGCCGTTGGGCACTTTCTCGACCATCACCGTGGGCGCGCCCATCATGGCAGTGGGGACGATGAGGTCCTCGTCATTCAGTTCATCCAGGGTATAGAGATCAACCGGGCCGTAGCGGCGAATGGATTCACGCGCCATCAACTTGCCGATGTAGGGGTCGCCGCCGCCGCCGGTGCCCAGCACTGCAGCGCCAAGCGCGATGTCCTCCAGGGCCGCTTCATCAATGACGCGCATCACTCGCCCTCCTGCAGGTCGCCGACGGCCTTGACCATGATGCGCGTGGCATTGCCGGGAAGATAGGCCAGCGGGACTTCCTCCACCTCGACGATCTCCACGCTTGCAGGGTCCGCCCCTGCGGCAGTGGCGCGAGACGTGGCTTCGGCGCGGGCCCTTGCCAGGGCATCGTCCCGAGTCATTTCCGCCAGAGAAAAGATCTGGTCGCATTCGCCGCCAACCTGTGCGATGGCGGCTCCGATGGCGTTGGCCACCGGGAAGTGATCGGGACGCACCATCTCCGACGCGCCGACGATTTTGCGGCGCACGAGAATGCTGCCGCCGCCGACCACGATGACCGGCACTTCCGCCGCACTGGTTTTCATACGGTCCACGGCAACGTTGACCATGTCCTCGATGCGGTCCTCGACCTTCGCGACGAGGCCGGAATCCAGCCCGGAGACGCGGCTGGCGTCACCGATAGCCTCATGTCCGGCGGCCACGACGACGTCGGTCGCCGTGAGTTCCTCGCCGCCGAAGACCTGCGCGCGCGTGGTGAGTTCGTATCCCACGCTGCGCGGACCGACCTGCAAGGGGTCTCCCTGGATGAGGCTGCCGCCACCAAGACCGATGGATATCGTATCCGGCATGCGGAAGTTGGTGCGGACGCCACCGATCTCCACCGCAAGCGCCGCCACGCGCGGAAATCCGTGTCGCAGCACACCGATGTCGGTTGTTGTGCCGCCCACGTCGACCACGATGGCGTCGCGCAGGCCGCTCAGGAAGGCCGCGCCACGCATACTGTTGGTGGGGCCGGACGCGAAAAGATCGG
>DAOUIB010000435.1:0-2162 GCA_034428275.1 Anaerolineae bacterium | reverse complement strand
TATGGACAGCCTGGAAGCGGCTTTGAGCGATCGAACCCGTATCGTGGCCACCGCGCACGCCTCCAACGCCGCCGGGAGCCTCAATCCGGTAAGGCAAATTGCGTCCATGGCGCATGCCGCCGGTGCCCTTTACGTGGTGGACGCCGTGCAAAGCGCGCCTCACGTACCCCTTGACGTGCAGGAGATCGATTGCGACTTTTTGTTGTGCTCCGCCTACAAATTCTATGGCCCGCACGTCGGCGTGCTTTGGGGACGCCAGGGATTGCTGGCGGAGTTGCCGGTCGACAAGGTGCGCCCGGCCAAGGACCTGCCGCCCTGGCGCTGGGAAACGGGCACGGCCAGTTTTGAGACGATTGCCGGCCTCGGGGCGACGATTGCCTGGCTGGAGGACATCGGCCGCGAGTATGGCGATCGATTTGCGTCAGATTTCGCCCGTTTGCCGGAAAAGCGCCGCAACCTGAAGTCGGCCATGGCCGCGCTGGCGAGTTACGAACGCGGCCTTTGTCGCGAACTCATCGCCATGTTGCAGAGTGTTCCCGGGCTGGAAATCTACGGCGTGACCGATCCGCAGCGTCAGCAGCTGCGCGTGCCCACCGTGATCTTTACGCTTGCCGGCCATGACCCGGCGGACGTTGCCAGGCGTCTGGGGGAGCAGGGGATCTTTGTCTGGTCCGGCGACTACTATGCCGTCGAGTTGATGGAAGGCCTGGGGCACGGTGCGCAGGGGATGGTGCGGGTTGGCCTGGCGCATTACAACCGAAGCGACGAGATTCAGCGTCTTGGCGAGGCGCTTTTTGGAATTGTGCAGAACTGAAGGACTGCTCAGGCGCCCGCGCGCAGCGCGTTGAGCCGTTTCATCAGGCGCGACTTGCGCCGGGCGGCATTACGCTTGTGAATCACGCCCTTGCTGGCGGCCTTGTCCAGGTCTCGCATGGCGACGCGGGTGGCTTCCTCGGCACCGGGGACGTCACCGCCCTCGATTTCCGCCCTCGCCCTCTTGACCAGGGTTCGTGCGCGGTTGCGGTGGGAACGGTTGCGCAGCCGGTGTTTCATGTTTTGCCGAATTCGCTTTTCGGCGGACTTGCTGTTGGCCATCGTTGCCTTCTGCGGCTTCTGCCGCTCCTTCGCTCAATCGCGACTCGCAGGCCAGTCTACACAGGCGCAACACGCCTGTCCATAGCGGTCTGACTGGCAAACCGGTACTTCGGTCTTGCGGCGTTCACCTGGCGGGGAGGACAGGATTCGAACCTGCGGTCCGGTCTAACCCGGACAACCACTTAGCAGGCGGCCCCAATCGTCCACTCTGGCACCTCCCCGGTCCTGTCAGCAGCGGAGCGAGAGGGATTCGAACCCCCGGTGGCGTTGCCGCCACAGTGGTTTTCAAGACCACCGCCTTAAACCACTCGGCCATCGCTCCCTGACAGCGCTCGAATCATCGCACAGACGGTCGCCGCTGTCAATGCTGCTATACTGCTGGCGACCTTGCGAGAGAGCCCTGCAATGGAAGTCCTTTACCAGTTGCTGTTGGGATCCATGCTTGTGCTGTTGGCCCTTGCCTCCGGCCAGGGGCGGCACGAGCAGATGGCGCTGCGCGCGACACAGGTCGTGGCGCTGGCCCTCGGCCTGCGTTGCCTCGTTCATTATCTGCAGCTGGACCCGGGGGCCATGGCCGGCGCCTGGTGGCCCACGGCGCTGGTCCTGTTGCTGCTGTGTCTCTTCACGGCGGGGACTGTTTTTTCTTCCGCCTGGCGGGGCTGGCTTGAACTTCGGCTGCGGGGCGGGGGCGCCGCCTTCAGTTGCGCATCGACGCGTCACGTCACGGCCCTCGCGCTCATGCCCGTCGTCGTGGCCTGTACCCTGGTGCTGTCGGTGCAAAGCGGAAATCCTGGCAACCCTTTCGACCTGGACGTGGTGTTCATGTCCATGGTGCTGCTGTTGTTCTTCGCCTGTTTGGGTGTGGGCTTCCCCATGCGCAGGACCTGGCAGCAGACCTGTACGCGCCTCAATCTGTTTGTGCCGGCGCCGCGTGTGCTGCTGCTGGCAGTTGGCGTCGGCATTTTGCTGGTGTCTCTGGTGTCGGTTCTCTGGCTGCTTTGGGTGCTGGTTACCTGGCCTCTGTATGCCGAGAGCGAGGGAAGCCTGGTCAACCCGGACCTGGCGAC
>DAOUIB010000434.1:0-2846 GCA_034428275.1 Anaerolineae bacterium | reverse complement strand
CAGCAGCCTGCTCAAGGCCCTCGGCGAGCAACTGGTTGATATCCACGGCCAGTCCGATCATCTTTCGCTGCTGCGGCCCGCCACCCACGTCGACCTGCTCGACCGGCACGCCAACCTGCTCGACCGACGCGCTGCCGTCGCGGCGCTGGTGGGTCGCCTGCAGGCAACGCGCGCGCAACTGGGTCAATTGCGGCAGGATGAAGGCCATCGCGAGCGCCGCGCCGAACAACTGCGGCGCGAGGTCGCGGAGATTGAGGCCGTGGCGCCGCAACCCGAGGAGGACGAGCGTCTGCGCCAGGAACGCGCGCGCCTCGGCAGCAGCGAACAACTGGCGCAACTGGGCGCGGAGGCGCAACTGGCGCTCAGCGGCGACGAGCGAGGCGGGGAAGCGCCCGGCGCGCTTGAGCAATTGATGCAGGCCGAACAGTTGCTGGCCCGTCTGGCGCGCATCGACCCGCAACTGCAGGAGGGGCATGCCCTGGCCGACGCCCTGGCGCAGCAGGTGCAGGAACTGACCGGCGCCCTGCAGGACTATCGCGACCGGATCGAACACAACCCGCAGCGTCTGGCGGAGGTGGAGCAGCGCCTCGAGGCCATCAACGTTCTGCGGCGGCGCTTCGGCGCCACCATCCAGGCCGTTCTGGAACACGCCGACGAGGCGCGGGCGCAGCTTGACGCGCTGGAACGCAACGAGGAACAGCTGCTGGCCTGCCAGGCGCAGGAAACCCGTCTGCTGGCCGAACTGGGTCAGGCAGCGGGGGCGCTGGGCGCGGCGCGGCGGGTGGCCGGCCAGAAGCTCGCGCGCCAGGTGATGAGCGAACTGGCCGATCTGCGCATGGGCGCCACGCGCTTCGAGGTCAGCATCTCGCAGCAGGAGAGCGCGGATGGCTGCCCCGTCGAGGGTCGCCGCCTGCGCTTCGACCGCGTGGGGACCGATCAATTGCAGTTTCTGATGAGCGCCAACCCCGGCCAGCCGCCGCAGCCCCTGGCGAAAGTCGCCTCCGGCGGCGAGGCGGCGCGCCTCATGCTGGCGCTCAAGCACGTGCTGGCCCGCGCGGACCGCACCCCCACCCTGATCTTTGACGAAATCGACCAGGGTATCGGTGGGCGCGTCGGCGCCGTGGCCGGCCACAAGTTGCGCGCCCTGGGCGACGCCCATCAGGTGCTGGCCGTCACCCATCTGGCCCAGTTGGCCGCCTGCGCCGACCGCCATTACCGCGTCGACAAGGACCCGACGGACCGGGGCGCCCGCGCCAGCGTGCAAGTGCTGCAGGACGAGGAGGCGCGCGTCGCCGAGCTGGCGTCGATGCTGGGCGCCGCCGGCGACAGCGGCCGGCAGACCGCGCGCGAGTTGTTGCAGGCTGCCGCAGGGGACGCTTTCGGCAAGGCGCAATGAAGACTACAATGCTTCTGGAAGTTTAACGGGGAATGCAGCCATGACGCTCATCGGGCAGGAGGAAACCCTCGTCGATTTCGACGAGGTCATCGACCGCCGCAACTCGGACAGCGCCAAGTGGAATCGCTACGATGAGGACGTCATCCCGGCCTGGACGGCCGACATGGACTTTCTCTCGCCGCCGGCGGTCACCGCGGCCCTGCAACGGCGCGTTGCCCACGGCGTCTTCGGCTACAGCGCCGTTGGACGCTTCGGCAACAATGGCGGGCTGCAGGAGGCGGTCAGCGAGCGCTACCGCCAGCGCCACGGTCTGGATTGCGCGCCCGATGACGTGCTGATCGTGCCCGGCGTGGTCAGCGGCCTCTACGCCATGAGCCAGTACATCGCCGCGGACGAGAGCATCCTGATTCAGACGCCCAACTACTGGCCCTTCTTCAGCGCCGCCGAGACCGCCGCGCGCGCCACCGTGAGCGCGCCGCTGGTCGCCTGTCCGGAGGGCGCGCTGGACCGCTACGAGATTGACTTCGACGCCCTTGAGGCTACCATCCAGCCCCATTCGCGCATGTTGATGTTCTGCAACCCGCACAACCCCGTCGGCCGCGCCTACCGCCGCGACGAACTGGAACGCCTGGCCGAGATCTGCCTGCGGCACAGCCTGGTCATCTGCTCCGATGAAATCCACGCCGGCCTGACCTACCCGCAATTCGGGCATCACGCCATCGCCGGCATCGACCCGGAAGTCGCCGCCAGCACCGTCACGCTCAACTCTTCCACCAAGTCCTACAACCTGGCGGGCTTCAAGCTGGGCGTGGCCATCGCCACCAATGCGGAGATGCGGGACTGGCTGGGCGCGTTCTACAGAAGTGTGGGGGTCTATTCCGTTTCGGCGCTGGGCCTGGTCGCCGCCGAGGCGGCCTTCCGGCAGGGCCAGCCCTGGCTGGACTCCTTGCTGGCCTACCTGCAGGACAATCGCGATTACGCCATCGACTTCGTGCTGCGCGAAATGCCGGCGCTGCGCCCCACCTGCCCCGAGGCGACCTACCTGCTGCTGCTGGACTGCGCGGCGACGCCCTTCGCGGATGACCCCGTGCAGTTTTTCCTCGACGAGGCGCGCGTGGCGCTCAGCGGCAACTTCGGCCCCCAGGGCTATCCCAATCTGGCGCGGCTGAACTTCGGCTGTCCGCGCGCCACGCTGACGGAAATGCTGGAACGCCTGGCGGCGGCTTACGCCCGCGCCTGACGCTCAGGGCCGCAACGCGCGCTCCAGGGCGGCCAGCAGGGCGCCCTCCTCGTCCGGCAGCACCGTGCGCGGGTCCAGCAGGATGCGGCCCTCGGCGATACGCGCGATGACCGGCGGTTCCGCCGCGCGCAGAGCCGCCAGGAACGCGTCCGGCTGTTCGACCTCCAGCGCCAGCAGCCAGGTCGGCAAGGTCGCGCCGGGCAGCGACCC
>DAOUIB010000433.1:0-2111 GCA_034428275.1 Anaerolineae bacterium | reverse complement strand
GGTGACAGGGAGGGCCAGAAGTCGCGATTGTGGCTGCGCGTCAGATTGACGAATGCCCCGGACGCCCGGTCAATGCTGAAGATGTCGATGCCCCAGTTGTTTTCGGCGGCGAGCACCAGGCGCGAGCCATCCGGCGCCCACCGGACGTCACTAGCGGCGGCCCGCTGCAACAGGGAATCCGTTGCCAGCACGCGACTGCTGATGCCGGTCTCTGTGTCAAGCAAATAAACGCCGGCCCTGGCGAGGGGCTCGCTGACAAACCAGGAGATGCCGTTGCCTGGCGGCGCCACGGCGACCCCGGAAACGTTGTCCGCATCCATTTCCAGCACCGGCAGACGCAGCCCGCCGGTCAGGGGGGCTGCGAAATAGATTATCTGGCTGTTGGTGTTGGGACGCGGAGTGCGCACGTCATAGTCTGGCAGGCGGTCGTTGCGGTTGATGAAGGCCACCATGGGCGAGTCGATCCCGTCACGCAGGGATGGTGGCACGTCGACGGTCTGCCAGTTGTCGTAGACGAAACGCGGCCCCGGCGCAGGAGTGATGGTGGGCGTGGGCGTCACAGTCGCCGTTTGGGTCACAGTGGCGCTGGGTGTAATGGTGGGCGTGACCGTTGCGGTCGGAGTCGCAGATGGCGTTGCGGAAGGTGGAGGGGTCGCTTTGGCCGTCGGCGGCGGTGTCGCGGAAGGCAGCAGCGTGGCTGTCGGCGAGGCGGTGGGCGTGGGAGCGACCAACGCCTGGCAAGCGCTGATCAGGAGGGCCAGCAGGGGCAAGGCCCTGGTGTAGCGTGTCATGCGGGTTGCCCCGGGCAACGAGGGATCACTTTCTGCAACCACCGGTATTGACAGCGATCAGGCGGGTCTTACTTCAACCACGACGATGAAGGGTTCCTGTTCACCGTCGCTGTACAGGACCAGCAAGGTGTAGCGGGTCGTCTCTTCCGGGCAGACTTCACGGATTCCGCGACCGCTGACGGGCGTACCGTCGAAGAAAACGGCATCCACGTTTTCGATTTCCCAGCGCAGGATGGTGCATTCGCCGGCGTTCAGGGCGGTACTGTCCGCGCTGAACAGGAGCGGCGTTGCCGTCTCCGCCACCTCCACTGTTGTCGGCCCGGCTGTTGGAGAAAGCGGCGCGGGCGTTCCTGGAATGCGCAATATCTGCCCGACCTGAATGAAGTCGGCGTCTTCGATACAGTTGGCGGACTGCAGCTCGGAAACGCTCAGTCCATAAGTCTGCGCTATGAGAAACAATGCATCGCCGGACTGAATCTCGTGGCTTCCGCCCCAGTCGGGTCGCGGTGTGCAAGCCGTCGGCGCCACTGTCGCCGGCATCACCAGGGTGACTGGCGGCAGGGTACTGGTGACGGGCAGGAAGATCGTCGACGAAGGCGCAGGGACAGGCGTCGTGGTGGGGCGCGGCGTCGCGCTTGCCGGCGAGGTCGGAGTGGCAGCGCTGGTCACCGTGGGCGGCGGCGCGCCCTGGGCGCAGGCCGCAAGGAAAAGGGTCAACGCAAGCAGGCCGGCAAATGCCCTGCTCATCGCCGGATTTCTCCTGAACCGGCAGTCAGCAACTCTTCCACCTCGGCACGATTCACCAGAGCCACGTCGCCGGGCATGCTCAATTTGAGGGCCGCCACGGCATTGCCATAGCGCAGGGCAGCGGACAAATCCTTCCCCTCAAGCAGGGCGTAGTGCAGGCCGGCGGCAAAGGCATCGCCGGCGCCAATTCGGTCGACCGGGGTCACTTCCGGAAAGGCTGGCACACAGTGCATTGTAACCCCGTCGTGAGCCAGAGTCGCTTCCGCCCCCTGGGTGATCACGACGGTCGGCCGGCGCCAGCGATCGTAAAGGCGGCGGGCCAGGGATGCGGCCTCTTCCTGCACCTCGAGGAGCTTGCGGGCATCTCGCGCGGCGCTGATCACCAGATCACATTTTCCCGCCAGGTCATCGACCACCGGCCGACACGCATCCCAGGACCACAGTTTTTCGCGATAGTTGAGGTCGAGAGTGACGTGGGTGGCGGCGGCGCGGGCCTCTTCAACGGCCCGAAGCACGGTTGCGCGGCAGGAAGCGCTCAACGCGGGCGTGATGCCGCTCAAGTGCAGGTGGCGC
>DAOUIB010000432.1:0-2076 GCA_034428275.1 Anaerolineae bacterium | reverse complement strand
TACGCCTGGCCCTGGCGCTGGCGTCTGCTGCTGATGCTGTTGACCATTCTGCTCACGGCGGGGCTGGGCTTGCTGACGCCGCTCATCTTTCGCGACCTGATCGACGAGGCGCTGCCATCCCGCAACCTGCAGCAACTGCACCTCCTGTCGCTCCTGCTCATCGCCGTGCCCCTGGCCATGGGCGCCCTGCGATTGTGGCAGCGCAAACTCAGCGCCGAAGTCGCCGAGGAACTGATATTCGAACTGCGGGTGAAGTTGTTCGAGCACCTGCAACGCATGTCCCTGCGCTTCTTCACCCATACCCAGACCGGCGAACTGATGAGCCGGCTCAACAACGACGTCATCGGGGCGCAAACGGCCATCAGCAACACCATCGTCGACCTGCTGTCCAATCTCGTCACGGCCGTCGCCACGCTGGCCGTCATGCTCACCCTTGAGTGGCGCCTGACCCTGCTGGGCGTGGCCGTGTTGCCGCTCTTTGCCCTGTTGGCGCGACGAATCGCCAGGCGGCTGCGCGAGATCGCCAGACGCCAGATGAACCAGAACGCCAGCATGAACGCCACGATCAACGAGACCCTGAATATCAGCGGCGCCCTGCTCGTCAAACTCTTCGGGCGCATCGACAGCGAAATCGAGCGTTTCAGCGAACGCGCCGGCGCATTGCGTGAGACCGGCGTCGAACAGGCCGTGACCAGCGGTCAGTTTTTCATACTCATCGGTCTGGTAAGCGCGGTCGGCACGGCCCTGGTCTACTGGGTAGGCGGCCTGCTGGTCATTTAGGAAGTGTTCACGATCGGCACCATCGTGGCCTTCAGCGTCTACCTGACCCAGCTTTACGGTCCGCTCCAGATGTTGACCAATGCGCCGGTCGCTTTCGCCCAGTCGATGGTCAGCTTCGAGCGGGTCTTTGAAGTGCTTGATCTGCCGCTGGAGATTGCCGAGCGCGAGAACCCGATCGAGATCGACCGTCCCCGCGGCGAGCTGACTTTCGAGAACGTCAGTTTCAGCTATCGCGAAAGCGGCAGCAGCCTGCTCAGGGACGTCATGCGGCACGGGCGCATGGAAGACTTCACCGTGTTCACCGGCGTTTCGCAGCGCGAGGAACGACTGAAGCGATCTCGCAACAATGCTGACACCCGCAACAGTCAGGCGCGCGAAAAGGCCCTGGAAGACATCAGTTTCACCATGGAGCCGGGCCAGCTGGTGGCGCTGGTGGGGCCCAGCGGCGCGGGCAAGTCCACCATGACCTGGCTCATTCCGCGGCTCTACGACCCGGACCAGGGGCGCATCCTCGTCGATGGGGTGGATTTGCGCGACGTGTCGCTGACATCCCTTGTGCGACAGATCGGCATGGTGACCCAGGAGACCTATCTGTTTCACGACAGCATTGGCAGCAACCTGCGCTATGCCAGACTGGATGCCAGCGACGAAGAAATGGAAGCCGCCTGTCGCGCAGCGAATATCCACGACTTCATCGTTGATCTCGAAAAAGGTTACGACACCCTGGTGGGCGAGCGGGGTTATCGCCTCAGCGGCGGCGAAAAGCAGCGCATCGCCATCGCGCGTGTCATTCTCAAGGACCCGCGCATCCTGGTGCTCGACGAGGCCACCAGCCACCTGGACAGCCAGTCCGAGGCGCTGATTCAGGAAGCGCTGAAGACCGTCATGCGGGGCCGCAGCTCGCTGGTGATTGCGCACCGGCTCAGCACCATCCTGGCGGCCGACCTGATCCTGGTGCTTGACCGCGGCCGCGTCGTGGAACGCGGGACGCACGGCAGCCTGCTGGCCGAAGGCGGCCTCTACCGGCAACTTTACGAGACCCAGTTTCGCCCGGAAGCCGAAGCCCACCCTGGCAGGCCGGCGTGAGCGAACGCTGGCTGATCGTCGGCCTGGGCAACCCCGGCCGCAGGTACGAGCGGACGCGTCACAACGTCGGCTGGTTTGTGCTGGACGAACTGGCGCGACGACACGACCTGCAATTCAGTGGCAGCGCCCATGGCGCGCGACTGGCGGAAGGCAGAATTCGGGGTCACGCCGTCATTTTGGCCAAACCCCAGGGTTACATGAACCGCAGCG
>DAOUIB010000431.1:0-3598 GCA_034428275.1 Anaerolineae bacterium | reverse complement strand
CTGGCCTGACTGCGGTAGACGCCGTCGAGAATCGTCAGCACCTGCAACGATTGCTCGGCGGGCACGGGAGAAGGCGCGCCTTCGGCCACGGCGCGCGCGAACTCCGCGCATTCCAGGGCGTGCGGTTCCATGAGGTCGCGGGTCCTCTTGAGCGCGATGTTGTAATGCTGCTGGTTTTCGTAGTTGGTCGAGTAAATCTCGCATTTGGGCCAGTGGGAGCCGCCGCGCGTGCCATAGAGCCACATCTGCATGTCTTCGCCGATGACGTCATGGTGCAGCAGCCAGCTGATCTCAATGACCAGGGTTGCGCCGTTATCGAAGCGCACAAAGGCTGCGGAGAACTCTTCCACGTCGGTCTCGGGCGGGACATTTCCCCAGAGACCGAAGGCCCCCTCGATATGGGCGAGGTCCGCGCGGGCCACGCCGCTGACGGCCACCGGCTGCGGATTGCCCATAAACCACAGGGTGAGGTCGAGGATGTGGACGCCGATATCGATCGTGGCGCCGCCGCCGCTGTGCTGTTTCAGCACAAAGCCCGGACGCGCGGGCAGACCGGCGCGGCGCAGCATCCAGCTGCGGGCATGATAAATATCCCCCAGCGTGCCCCGCTCTATTTCGGCTTTCATCGCCATGGCGTTTCCACCGAAACGAAAGTGCTGCGCCGTCATCAGCAGCTTGCCCGACGCATCGCGGGCCGCGATCATGTCGCGAATCTCGGCCGGCGTGGGCGCCAGCGGCTTTTCGCAGATGACGTGCTTGCCGGCCTGCAGGGCGGCAATGCCCAGCGGCGCGTGGTAGCCGTTGGGCGTGCAGACGTCGATGATGTCGATATCCGGGTCGCTGAACAGGGCGGCCGGATCGGTCTCCAGCCGGGTGATCCCGTTCTCCTCGCCCCAGGCCTGCAAGGCGGGCTCACTGATGTCGCTGCCGGCGACGACCTCGGCGTGCTCCGAAGCCGCCCAACCAGGCATGTGCGTCCTTGCAATGCCACCAACCCCTATGACTCCCACTTTCAAACTCATGCTTTTGCTCCTGATTCAGGCAGAGATTCTGGACAAATCATGGACCGGGTTGCCGGATGCGCTTCGGCGCTCAGCCGCTGATACCGACCCAGTTGCGGCCATCGGCAGCCTGGTAGAGCGCTTCCATGACCGTGCTGCGGGCGGCGGCTTCGGCAGGGCTGACCAGCTCACCGCTTTCGTCTCCGGCGAGATGGTTGAGGAAGAGGTCAAAGGCGTGGGGCCAGGCCTGCGGCAGGTCCGTCCAGGGGCTTTTCCCGTCCGCGCCGGCCACGTGCCGGCTGTTGAAGAACAGTTCGCCATTGCGCACCAGGGCGTGGCCTTCCGTGCCGCTGAGAATGACGCTGACGGGATGCTCGACGTCCAGCCAACCGGCGCCCAGATTGCCGATCACGCCATTGCTGAATTGCAAAAGAGCTTCGCCGGTCTCATCCAGGTCGCCGTAGTTGCCGCTGTGGCTGGCGAAGGTCGCCGTGACGGCGTCGACGTCGCCCAGCAGCCAGAGCATGATGTCGAGCGAATGCGTGCCCAGGTCGCCGAAGCCGCCGATGCCGCTTTCTTCCATGCGCGTCATCCACAGATAGTTTGGCGTGAAGATATCGCGCAGCGCGCCGGCGTGGAAGTTTGTGTGGCGCAGGCGGGTGATCTGTCCGAAGCTGCCGGCCTGCACCTGTTGGCGCAGGAACCGGTGGACCGGCATGCCGCGCATGAAATAACCGGTCTGGAAGAGGACGCCGGCAGCCTCGATGGCCTGCGCCATGTTGCCCGCGTCCTGCCGGCCCATCCCCAGTGGCTTCTCGACGAACATGTGCTTGCCGGCTGCCGCTGCCGCCAGGACAAGCTCCTCGTGCAGGTTGGTCTCGGCGCAGATGACGACGGCATCGATCGATGGGTCGGACCAGATGGCGTTGGCCTCCTGCGCCTGGTCGGCGTTGAGTTCGGCGGCGCAGCCGGCCGCGCGCTCACTGTCATGGTCCCAGACAGCCCGAATGGCGACATCCGGGCGCTCGTTCAGCTTGCGAACAAATCCGGGCGTGTGGATATGTGCGCATCCGACCAGGGCGAGGTGTTGCATGGCGATCTCCAGACCTTTCAGACTTCAGGGCTCAATGTGGTTACAACTGCCGTGCATTGTAAAGTGATTATCTATAACATGGCTATAGCCAGTGCAGGTTCTATTGTGACCGGGCTTGCATATTGCCAGTTCATGTGCCAAAATACGCGCCAGGATCGGAAGTTTGTCTGGTCTGAACGGTCAACAGTCAATGGCAGGGCACTGGATGAGTGAAAAACTGATTGAACCCCAGGGTTCGGCCTTTTACCGAGTCAGAATTGACGGGCTACGAGGCGAACTACGTGAACAGGTAGAAAAGCAAATTCGTTTCTTCATCCAGAGTGGCCTGCCGGAAGGATACATTGATCTTCGAATTTACTACGATGAGGATACGCTGGAAAGGGAGGGGATTATCCAGGAAACAGCATGAATGGATGATCTGCTCAAGGTACTTGCTGTACCGTGCCTGTTGTTGGCGGCTCTGGTTTTGTTTGAGAAATTCAGGGGAGCAAGATACCAGAATAGAGAAGCTAGGGCTCGTGCCAGGTTGGCAGAACTTGAACTGGACGACAGGCTGAGGCGAACAAGCAGAAGGGCAATTCTGGAAGAACCAAAGAGCAGCCGCTACACGTTTCCGCAAGGAGAGTTTCATCGAATGGATACAGACTGAGCGCCAGTGGTGAAAAGGAATCTGCAAGTGGATGTGTTTATGGTGGGCAAGGCGGAGAAGCGTAGCCAACCTGGAAGGTGATCCGGGACTCTGCGTCCGCCTCAATGGCCTGCCCGGAACGCCGGAGCAGGCTTTTTTGTTGAACAGGCCCATTGGCCGAATAGCGAAGACGGGACAATATGCAGGCAGCGTCGTTCAGCAATTTCAGCGTGATCGAATCCACCCTGCGCGAGGGCGAGCAGTTTGAAGGCTGTCACTTCACCCTGGCGGACAAGCTGGAAATCGCTGCGGCGCTGGATGCCTTTGGCGTGGAATACATGGAACTGACCACGCCGCTGGCCAGCCCGCAAAGTGAGGCCACGTTGCGCGCCGTCGCCGGTATGAAGCGCCGTTTCCGCCTGCTGACCCATATTCGCGCGCGCATGGACGAGGCGCGCCTCGCGGTGGATTGCGGCGTTGATGGCGTGGACATCTATATCGGCACCTCGGCCTATATGCGGCAGTTCAGCCATGGCCGCAGCCTGCAGGAGATCATCGACAGCAGCAGCGAAATCGTCGCCTGGCTGAAGGACCAGGGCATTGAGACGCGATTCAGCACCGAGGACACCTTCCGCAGCAACCTCGCGGACGTGTTCACCGTCTACCGGGCGATGGACCTTGCCGGCGTCGATCGCGTCGGGGTGGCGGACACGGTCGGCATCGCCGACCCCTTGCGCACGCACAGCCTGATCAGCAGTTTGCGCCAGGCGGTGCAATGCGACATCGAGTTTCATGGCCACGATGACAGCGGCTGCGCGGTCGCCAACGCCTGGTGCGCCCTGCAGGCCGGCGCGACGCACGTCGACACCACGGTGC
>DAOUIB010000430.1:0-5825 GCA_034428275.1 Anaerolineae bacterium | reverse complement strand
AGACCACTTCGACAGCCAGATCAGGTGGATCGGGGTTGTAGCCCCGTTTGACCAGGCGTTTGTCGGGACCAACATATGCCAGGTCCGGCGCGAAGCGCTGGCCATCGACCATGAAACCGCCGGCCTCGGCTGACACTCGGCCGGCAATCTCGAACTGGCGCATGTGCAACATGATGTAAAAAATGAGCTTCGCAGCAATGCTGCTGACCCAGGGGTTACTTGGCACCTGTACCACCTTCCCGTCGACGAACTCGTAGATTTCGTCGCCCATGTGGTCTGCGATGAAGTTGTCGAATTCCGCTGCGGTCAGCAGCGGCAGGTCCCTGACGGCCATCGTCCGGGTCTCCATTGCCTGTGGCCGAAGTATAGCACGACCCACATTCAGCCCAGCAGACAGTCCTCCGTCGCCGCGCCGCCCAGCAGCCAGCCATCCAGCAGCGCCAGCGACAGGAAACCGCTGCTGACGTAGACGCGTTCGTCCACGTCCACCTGCAGCAGGCCCGCCAGGGGCAGGCCGTTGCGGTCGCCGCCGGCATAGAGTTCGATGCGCCGCTGCAGGCTGCCATCGGCGGCATTGATCAGGCCGAGGCCGCCACGCGCGTCCAGCGCATACAGCAGGCAGCCGCTGCCGGTATCCAGCAGCGGCGGACGGGCCGAGCGGGCGCCGGGCCAGGCGACGCGCCAGCGCTGGACACCCTGCGCGTCCAGCGAGATCAGGCTGCTGCGGCCGTTGTAGAAATAGCTGTTGCCGTACATGTCCATGGTGAACGCCGCGGCGTTGCCGGGCCGGCTGTCGAGCGTCGTCAGTTCCTGCACCTGGCCCGCGACAGCGCGGAAGAAACGCCGGCCGTCGAGGCCCAGCCAGCTGCCGTCGCCGGCGGGCGTCAGCAGCGACTGTCGGTCCAGACGCGCCTCGTGCCGAATGGCGCCCCCGTCGCCGATCAGGCGCCAGTGGACCAGGCCGTCCTCCGCGCGCAGCCCGAGCGCCAGGGTCTCCCCGTCGCCTGTGAAGAACAGCGGCTGCGACGGGGCGGGGGCCGCCGGTAATCGCCACAGCGCCGCGCCCTCCGGGCTGTGGGCCTGCAGGGCTCCGTCCGGGAGGGCGAAGACGAGGCTTTCGCCCAATGTCTGCAGCAGGGCCGCGGGATCGGGCGAAGGCCACAGGGCCTCATAGCGGCCATTGTCGAGCAGGATGACCTGACCCTCCTGCGTGTGGGCCACGACGCGGCCGGAGGGCAGGGCGGCCAGATCCACGATCTGGCTGTCGGTCTCGACCTGCCAGGCGGAGTTGCCCGCTCCCAGGGCGGCGCTGCCGATGCTTCCCTCACTGGCGAGGGCGTAGGCCCCGGGCGAAGGCAGCAGGGTCAATTGCGTGGGAATGGCGTCAAAGGCCACGCTGGCGAGGTGGCCCGGAGCGAGTCGCAGTTGCCACAGGGCGGTGAAGGCCAGTGGATGGTACCAGCCGGCCTGCAGCGGGTCGCCCTCGATGTAGCCGGGGCCGCCGTCATCCGGCAGGAAGTTGCGCACCTCATAGTGCAGGTGCGGCCGCCCGCGCGAGGGCCAGCCGACCCCGCCCAGCACCGTCTCCCGCGTGACGCAGTCGCCGACGGCGGGAAGGGGCAGTTCATCGAACTGTTCCACGTGGCCGTAAAGCGTGTAGACCCGGCTGGCATCCGGCATGTCGTGGGCGACGACGACCACGCCCTTTTCGCTGTCCCAGCCCTCAAGGTCCGAGTAGGTCACCACGCCGCGCATGGCGGCGCGCACCGGCTCGCCCCAGCGGTCGAAGGCCAGGTCGATGCCCACGTGGACACCGCCGAAGCGCGAGCGGTAGCGACCGAAGTCGTCGTATCCCTCAACCAGGTCGGGGACGGGGTAGCCGATGCTGTCGACGATGCCGCAGGGCGCTTCCGCCTGGGCCATGAGCGGCCCGGCTGACAGGGACAACAAGAGACAGAGCGCGCAGAGCGGGGCGCGACTGGCGGGCACGCGTAGGCGCCGGATCAGGCGGCGGGCGAGTCGAAGACGATGACGTTGCGCAGCGCCTCGCCGCGCTCCATGGATTCGATGGCCTCGTTGATTTGCTCGAGCGGCCAGGTCTTCGTGATCAGTTCGTCGAGTCGCAGGTTGCCGCGTTCGTAATGCGCGATCAGGCGTGGGATATCGATCTGCAAGCGAGTGGAGCCCATGAAGCTGCCCAGGATGACCATGCCGCGAAAGGCCAGATCGCGCACGGAGAGGCTGACGTCCAGGCTTTCCGGCGGCATGCCCACCAGCACGACCGTGCCGGCCCGGCGCGCCATCGCCAGCGCCTGGGTCACCGCCCGCTCGCTGCCCACGGTGACGAAGACGTAATCGGCCATGCGCCCGCCCGTCACTTCCTTCACCGCCTCCACCGGATCGACCTCGGCGGCGTTGACCAGGTCGCTGGCGCCGAACTGCCGGGCGGCCGCCAGTTTGTTGGGCAGCAGGTCGACGGCGATCACCTGGCGCGCGCCGGAGAGCGCGGCGCCCTGGACGCTGTTGAGGCCCACGCCGCCGGTGCCAATGACGACCACCGCGCTGCCCGCTTCCACCTGGGCGGTGTTGACGACGGCGCCGAAACCGGTGATCACGCCGCAGGCCAGCAGCGAGGCCGCCTCAAGGCTCATCGTTTCCGGCACGGCGGCCAGCTGCGACTGGTCGACGATGGCGAATTCCGCGAAACCGGCCACGCGCACGCCATGTTTGATCGACTGGCCGTCGCCGTTGCGGATGCGGCTTTCGCTATCCAGCGGCCAGGCCGCGGAGCAATGGTTGGCTTCCCCGGCGAGGCAGAAATCGCAGCGGCCGCAGGAGCGCAGGAGCGAGACCACGACGCGGTCGCCAGGCTGCACCAGGGTGACGCCGGGGCCGGTCTCCTCGACGACGCCGGCGGTCTCGTGGCCGGCGATGAAAGGCCGCGGGATCTCCCAGTCGCCGCGCAGGTAATGCACGTCGGAGTGGCAGATGGCGGTCGCGGCGACGCGCACCCTGACTTCACCCGCTTGCGGCGGGTCCAGCGACACTTCCTCAATGACGAGTGGCTGGTTCATGTCGTAGCTGACGGCGGCTTTCATGGTCCTTCTCCCGAATAGTCTGGCCGAAATGTCGCTCCGGCGGGCGGGCCGGCGGCTCAGTCGAGGAGCCGGTCGTACAGGGCTTGCTGGCGGGCGATGGCCCCCTGATAGATCGAATGATACTCCATTCGCGGCTGGCAACCGGGACCGGTTTCGGGCTCCGGCTCGCGCTGCATGGCCAGCAGGGCGGCGCCCCGAATCGTCGCTTCTTCCTCCGCGCAGAGATGCACGGGCGCGCCCAGCACGTCGGCCATGATCTGCAACCAGACGGGCGACTGGCGCAGCGCGGCGCCGTTGGCGATGAAGCGCGGGTCCGGCGGCAGCAGGGGGCGCAAACGCCGCAGGATGAGCGCCAGGCGGCAGGCGACGGCCTCCAGCGCAGCCCGCAGCAGGTCTTCCTGCGCCGTGTCGAAAGTCATGCCGCTGAAGACGGCGCGGGACTCGTCGCGCCAGCCGGGCGCGCGCTCGCCGGCGAGGAAGGGCAGCACGGTCAGGCCATGGCTGTCGGGCGCCATGGCGGCGAGCGCGTCGCCGTCGACCCGGGCCAGGACCCGTTGCAACCAGGCGTAGAGGTTGCCGGCATTGCTGAGCGCGCCACCCACCAGCGAGCGCGCCTCGTCGATGCGGTAAACGAAGAGACCGGCGGGCGTCTGCGCCGGCGTGCCGGGCAGGACGACGCGCATGGCGCCGCTGGTGCCGAGGCTGAGCGCCACGCGCTCCGGTCGGGAACAGCCGGCGCCGAGGTTGGCGGCCACGCCATCGCCGATGGCGGGGAACCAGAGCGCGTCCGCCAGCGCCGGCCAGCGCGCGGCCCAGGGCGCCGCCAGTCCCTGCAGGGGCTCGTTGCTGATGGCGGAGAGCTGGCCCGGCTCCAGCGGCAACTGTTCCAGCGTGGGCGCGTCCCAGGTCAGGCGATGGCGGTCGAGGAGACCGCTCCAGGAGGCGACGCTAACGCTGATGCGGCGCTGGCCGAAAAGTTTGAAAAACAGGTACTCGCCGAAGGACAGCCAGTGCCTGACGCGACGAAACAGACGGGGCTCTTCGTTCTGCAGCCACAGGATGCGCAGCGGCCAGTAACTGGTGTGCAGGCGACAGCCGCTGCGTCGCGTGTAGCCGGAGTCGTCGAGGCGGTCGGCCAGTTCCGCGCCGCGCGTGTCGGCCCAGGTGTAGAGCGGCGTGACCGGCTCCCCCGCGGCGTCGATGCCGAGCAGGTTGGCCACCAGGGTGTCCATGGCCACGCGGGCGATGCGGCGGGGCCCGGCCTGTTGCAGGACTTCGTCGATGGCGGCGACGCAGGACTGCAGCAATTGCTGCGGGTCGAGCGTGACGCCGCCATCCACCGTGGTCGTCAGGCGATAGCCCTTGCGCACAAGGACGCCGGGCAGCGCCCTTCCCTGCGCGTCGAAGAGCATGGCGCGCAGGGACGAGGTGCCGATATCCAGGGCCAGCGTGTGCGACATCCGCTGCGGGTGGGGGACGGGGCGCGAAAACGGGCGCCTGGCGGCAGAAGCACCCCGTCACTCGGGTCGCTTAATCTGCCTCAGGCCTCCACCAGGCGGGCGTTGAGCGTGATTTCCGGGACGGAGGCCAGCGCCGCGGACACCGGGCAGCCGGTCTTCGTGGCGTCGGCCATTTCCTGGAACTGCGCGTCGTCGATGCCGGGCACGACGGCCTCGCAGTCCAGCTCGATCCTGTCGATGGCGAAACCGCCGCCGGGGGCGCTGTTGATGTGGACGCGCGCGCTGGTGCTCACACGCGTGGGCTCGATTCCGGCCCGGGTGAGCCCGGCGGTCAGGGCCATGGAGAAGCAGCCGGCGTGCGCGGCGGCGATGAGTTCCTCGGGGTTGGTGCCGGCGTCCTCGCCAAAGCGCGAGCCGACGGAGAAGGGGCCCGACCAGGCGCCGCTGGCCATGTTCATGGTGCCGCTGCCCTCGCCCAGATTGCCGTTCCAGGTGGCGTCAGCCTTGCGTACTGCCATTTTCAACTCCTTGGGTTAAGTGTCGCTGATAATCGAAACGGGGACCAGACGGCGCCGGGTCGCCAGCGCGCGCTCGCGATCGCTCATGCGCTGCCAACCGGCGAGCACCTGTACGCGCGCCAGCGCAACTTCAATGCCAGCCTCGTCGCTCGCCTCCTGATCGCCCTTGCGCTGCGCCTGCCACAGGGCCTCCAGCGCCCCGTAGTGGCGTTCACAATGTTCCTGCAGTTCTTCCAGTGAAACCGGCTGGTCCGGCGATCGGGAACGGGGATCAACATAGTCCTCGTGGTCGATCAGCCGTTCTTCCGGGATGGCCGACTCCCCCTGGGGAACAGGGTTGGGCGCAGACGGCTTGCGGCTCAACCCTTCCTCAACCTCGGTCACTTCCTGCGCCAGTTCCTCGCGGAACCACTGCGCTACCAACTGTCGGTGGCACCAGTGGTCTGCCGTCAAGGGCGGCTCTTCGAAGCAGAGCAGCACCGGCTCCTCGCCGGGCACGAGCGCGTGCAATTCGTCCCACACCCGTTGCGGGTCCAGACCGGCCAGACGCTCGCGATAAAGGGGCAGATATTCTTCACGGGTCAGACCCAGCCAACTCCACTCGGGCGCCAGCGCCGGATACACCTCATAGTCGGCCCGTCTGATGTTGCGCGGCCGGCCAACGGATATCGAGATCCGGCCCGGTCCCCTGTACATGGAAAAGCAGGATGTCTTCACGGCGCTCCCCCAGGCTTGAGCCGTCGACTCTA
>DAOUIB010000429.1:0-3727 GCA_034428275.1 Anaerolineae bacterium | reverse complement strand
CTCAACAAAAGTTTAAATTGCGCTTTCAACAATGTTTGACCCTATTGCAGAATTACCCATTCTCCGTAGTTGAAGTCAGCAACATGGGTATTCGAGAAACGGTTGAAATATTTGAACGGATCAATCAGCAAGGAAAGCGGCTTAGCCGGTATGATCTCATTGCTGCGTCAGTAATGACCAAGGAATTCGATTTGCGGGAAAAAACCGAGACTGATCTTCACGAAAAGCTGCCACCTGAGTTTAGTGACCTTAGTGAGACAAATATTCCTCAGGCACTCTCGTTGAACATTCGGAACAGTACAGAATTCCAAACCCAAATGAATCTGCAAACCAAAGACATACAAAGAGTATGGGGGGATACAATCGAATCCCTGTTGCAAAGTGTGGAATTCGTTTCCCGTCGTTACAAAGCGGCAAGGCTAGAATTTGTGCCATACGAGGCGATGCTTCCCGTTTTGCAACACCTAATTTTTGTTGCCGATGACCAAATCCATGGATCGCAAGAGATACTTGAGCAAGTGGACCACTGGTTTTGGCAAGCAGCATTTGGCAATCGATACAGTGGTGCCTCCCAAACAGGCATGACAAATGATGCAGCTTCGTTTAGAGAGTTTGTTAAGTCAAAAAGGGAATTCAATCTGCCGCTCACCGTTGCCGAGAGGACGTTGGTAAATGGCTCTATGAGGGCAACAACCTCCGCAGTTAGAAATGGGGTTCTTTGTCTTCTCAACCTTCGTAGACCCCGACGTTTCGATACAGGAGAGGAAATTGATGTGTCGGGGCCAGGATTCGAACGCTTTACTCGAGCCGAGAACCATCACATTTTCCCTTCGGGTTTCCTGAAAAAACATGGATTCAAGACCAAGGAAGTGCACTGGATTCCAAACTTTTGCTTCATTCCAACAGACTTGAGTCGGAAGATAGGGGACTCTCCGCCTAGCCAATATATGGCGGAATTCCGTAGTCAATTGGGAGAAACAAAGTTCAGTGAGGTCATGCGTTCACATCTTATTCCGGTGAATGGAGATTCGGGAATCTGGACGGATGACTACATTCTCTTTTTGAACCAGCGAGCCACGCTCTTGTTGAGTGAAATCAAACACTTGTGTGGTGTCACAGATCGATTGGATGAACGGCAGCAAAACTCTGCTGTTGACCTTATCGAGATAGCTCTGCGAAACAAGATTCACGAAACGTTTTTGCAGGTCGCAGGAAAAAAGTACTGGAAACCGTGCGTACAGGAAGTTGGTGGTGGAAGCGTTCACAATAACATCCAAAAGCGGATTGTAAATTACGTCATCAAAAATCCTGAAACTTCACTTGAGGACTTTAGGGTTAATCTCAGAGCAAAGTGGGACTTCGCAGATGTTTCGGACTACGCAACAGTAATTGAGAGTCGCAAAAACTGGAAACACTTCTCTGAAACATTCTCCTCAAAAACTGAATTTCAAAAGACCATGTCTGACTTTCGCGAGTATCGAAATCGTGTAAAACACAACCGTGTGGTAGGAGAAATCTATAGTCATCGAGGGCAAGCTGCCATCATTTGGCTATCCCAAGTGCTAAAAGTTGACCTGAAAGAAGTCCGAGATCTTTGAGCTCTGCACGTTGGCCGATGCTGCCTCCCTGCTGCAGGACGGCCAGACGCTCGCCCTGGGCGGTATGACGCTCTATCGTCGGCCGCTGGCCTTTGTACGGGGCCTGCTGCTAAGGGACCCGCGTCCCCGTGACCTGACCCTGCTGTGTTTCACCGCCGGTCTGGAATCCGACTTGCTGACAGGTGCGGGCTGCGTAAAGACGCTGCGCAGCGTGTATTTTGGACTTGAGTCCTTCGGCCTGGCGCCCATGTTCAGCGCCGCTGCCCGGCAGGGCAGTATCCAGGTCCAGGAGGAGACTGAATTGAGCATCGTGTCCGGCATGCGGGCGACCATGGCGGGCACCAGTTACATGCCTTCCCGCGCCTGGCGGGGCACGGACCTGCCTCGCCTGCGTCCTGACGTAAAGGCCGCGCCGGATGCCTACGGCCGCGACGAGCTTGTGGCCTTTCCGGCGATTTCGCTGGACCTGGCCGTGCTGCACGGCCTGGCGGCGGATGGCCAGGGCAATGTCTTGCTCAACCGCAATCTTGGTATCGACATGGAACTGGTTTACATCGCGAAGACGGTGATTGTCACCGTCGAACGGCTGGTCGATGACATTCGCGGGGAAAGCGGCGGTCATGTCCTGCCCGCACCTGGCGCCGACTACATCGTCGAAGCCCCGAACGGGGCCTGGCCGACCAGTTGCTATCCCCTCTACCCCATGGATGGCGGTGCCTTGCTGGACTACACGGAACAATGCAATGCCGGTCGCTTTGACGCCTGGCTGCAACAGTTTCTGAAGCAAGCCTGACGGTTTTGTTTGACGAACCCGTGAAAAGGTGTTAAGCTGACTTGAGAACAGAGCCACCAGGGGAGTCCGCGCGAGCGGGCTGAGAGGATGCGTAGAGTCGCATCGACCCTCGAACCTGATCCGGATCATGCCGGCGCAGGAAGTGTAGCGAGGCGAAATCAACCACCCTGGAGGCGGGGTGGTTTTTTTGTTGGAAGGAGAGGACATGCGCATTGCAATGACGATCGCGCTGCTCCTGGCGCTGCTGACGTCCGTCAGCGCCCAGGAGACCGTGGTGACGCTGGTCACTCATGACAGCTTTGCCATAGGGCAGGACGTACTGGCTGATTTCACGGAGAGCACGGGAATCCAGGTCGAGATTCTTCAGAGCGGTGACGCCGGCGAAATGCTCAACAAGGCCATTTTGTCGCGTGGCAACCCCCTCGGCGACGTTCTGTTCGGGGTGGACAACAGCTTCCTCAGCAGGGCCTTGTCGAACGACATCTTTCTGTCTTACGAATCTCCGTTGCTGGAACACGTGCCGGAGCAATTTCAACTGGACGATCAATACAGGGTAACGCCGATCGACTACGGTGACGTATGCCTCAACTACGACGTCGCGTGGTTCGACGAACAGGGTCTGGCCTTGCCGGAAAGTCTGGCGGACCTCACCGCGCCGGAGTATCGCGGGCTGCTGGTGGTCGAAAACCCGGCGACCTCGTCCCCTGGCCTGTCCTTCATGCTGGCGACGATCGGGGTCTTTGGCACGGAAGGGGAAGAGACCTGGCTGGACTTCTGGAGCCAACTGGTCGAAAACGAGGTCAGGGTGGTCAGCGGCTGGGAACTGGCCTACTGGGGCGAATTCAGCCACAGTGGCGGGGAGTATCCCCTGGTCGTCAGTTATGCCAGTAGCCCGCCAGCCGAGGTGTTCTTCATGGAGGAGGTTCCCGAACGGGCCCCGACCGGCGCCATCGTCGCTGACCAGACCTGCTTTCGGCAAATCGAATTCGCGGGCATTCTGGAAGGCAGCCAGCAGGTGGAAGCGGCGCAGCAACTGATTGACTTCATGCTGGACACCCGTTTCCAGGAAGACATTCCCCTGCAAATGTTTGTCTTTCCGGTCAATCAGGAGGCGGAACTTCCCGAGGTCTTTGTCGAGTACGCCGAGGTAGCAGAAGTGCCGGCAGCGGTCTCGCCGGAGGACATTGATGCCATGCGCGAAACCTGGATCCAGGCCTGGACGGAAACGGTGTTGCGCGGCGGCTGATGGCCCGACTGTCCCGCCTCCTGCTGCTGTTGCCGCTGCTGTTTCTGTTGCTGTTCTACGTCTGGCCGCTGCTTTCCATCCTTGCGCTGG
>DAOUIB010000428.1:0-4527 GCA_034428275.1 Anaerolineae bacterium | reverse complement strand
CGCGCGCCTTGCCGCCGTTGCCGTTGCCGCTGGCGTGCGCGTTGATGAACTCGATCGACTGCACAAACATTCCCGCCGAGCCGCAACAGGGATCGTAAACAAGTCCCTTGAAAGGTTGCAGCATCTCCACCAATAGCCTGACCACGCTGCGCGGCGTGTAAAATTCGCCGCCCTTTTTGCCCTCGGCGCTGGCGAAACGAGCGAAAAAGTATTCGTAAATGCGACCCAGGACATCCTGCGAGCGGGCCTCCGCGTTGCCCACCACAATGTTGCTGACCAGATTGACCAGCTGGCGGAGGCGTTGGTTGTCCAGCGCCGGCCTTGCATAGTCCTGCGGCAGTACGCCCTGCAGGGCCGGGTTTTCGCGCTCGACGGCAGCCATGGCGCGGTCGATGATCTGTCCAATGGTGGATTGCGGCGCATTGTTTCTGATATTGGTCCAACGCGCATAGAGTGGCACCCAGAAGATGTTGTCGCCACGATATTCGTCCCGATCTTCGGTGTTCGCATGCGCTATCTGCTTAAGTCGAGCTTGATGTTCTTCAAAGGCATCAGAGATGTATTTCAGGAAAAAAAGTCCCAGGACCACGTGCTTGTACTCTGCGGCGTCCATGCTGCCGCGCAGGGCGTCGGCCATTTTCCATAAATCGGCCTCATACCCGTTGATGGCCTCGCCCTGCTCTGCAGGGTCTTCTATTGACATGCAATCTTCCTTTGGTGATTTCTCGTCAAGAACTACTCCCTGGCACCTGCGATTTCGGGCAATGCACACTCAATCATCCACTGCAGAATGTGGATCACTCGATGCAATATAGATGCTTTATCAACATATGTCGAAGGGTTGACGAAAAGGGGCAATCCGAAGGCAACGCGCAGAGACAACAAGAAACGCCCCGCATTCACGGGGCGCAGAGTGCTCCACAGCCTGGACTCGAACCAGGAACCTACCGGTTAACAGCCGGTTGCTCTGCCATTGAGCTACTGTGGAATGCGCCGCGCAGAATAGCAGTCGCTACCTGAACTGTCAAGCGTCGCTTGCATTCACGCCGCCGCCCGCTACCCTTGCCCCACAGGCAGTCAGCGGGGCGCCGATGGCCGACGCGTTGAGCGTGCGCAGGGTGGAAAACAAGGCCGACTTTCGCGCCTTCTTCGGCTTCCCCTGGCGCGTCCACGCTGGCAGCCCGGAGTGGGTGCCGCCCCTGCTCTCCATGCGCAGCGAACTGCTCGACAAGGAGAGAAACCCCGCCTGGAGCTACATGGAGGGCGAGTACTTCGTCGCCTGGCGCGGCGCGCAGCCGGTCGGCACCATCGCCGCCTTCATCAACCACCGCCACAACGAGGTCCACGACGAACGCGTCGGCTGGTTCGGCGCCTTCGACGTGCTCGACGACCAGGAGGCCGCCACCGCCCTCTTCGATTCCGCCGGCAACTATGTCCGCAGCCGCGGCTACGAGGCTTTACGCGGCCCGCAGACCTTCACCACCCACGAGGAATGCGGCCTGCTCATCGAGGGTTTCGGCCGCCCCGTGTTGCTGATGCCCTGGAACCCGCCGCGCTACCAGCGGCACGTCGAGGAGGCCGGCCTGGTCAAGTACGCCGACATGTACAGCTTCGCCATGAGCCGCGCCACGTCGGCCGATACGGGTCTGACGCAGCGCCTCGGCCGCATCACGCAGCAGGTGATGAAGCGCAACAAGATCACGATCCGTCCCATCAACCGCAGGGACATGAAAGGCGATTTTCAGCGCTTCCGCGCGCTCTACAACGACGCCTGGGACCGCAACCAGGGCTTCGTGCCCATGAACGACGCCGAACTCGACGCGCTGGTCGCCAGCCTCGGCCAGTTTCTCGACCCCGACTTCGCCTTCTTCGCCAGCGTCGATGGCGAGCTGGCCGGTTTCGTGCTCGGCATCCCGGACCTCAATCAGGTGCTGCAGAAGGCCGCGCCGCGCCCCGGCGTGCCGGAGCCGCTGACGCTGCTGCGCGCGGTCTGGCACTGGAAGCTGCGCCCGGTCATCGACACCGTGCGCATCCCCCTGCTGGGCGTGCGCGAACCCTTCCGCCACAAGGGCGTCGACGTCGCGCTCTATTTCCACATTCTGGAGGCCTGTCAGGCGCACCCGCGTCTGCAACACGCCGACGGCGGCTGGATCCTGGAGAGCAACGAGGCCATGATGAGCGTGGCGCGCAACATGCGCCTCGAGCCCTACCGCACGCACCGCCTCTACGAACGAAAACTGGTCTAGGGTCGGCGCGCCGGCTCAGGCCGCCAGGCGACGCAGCAGGTCGCCGGTGGCGCCGGCCGCGTCCGATTCGCCCTGCAGCACGGCCATCAGGGCGTTGCGCGCGCTGTTGACCGACGCGCCCTCGTCGTCGCCGGTCAGGGGCAACACGGCGTTGTCCAGCAGTTCACGCGCGAATTCGAGCCAGGGGCTGACGTCCAGCAACTCCCAGGCGCTGATGCGCGAGGGCAACATGGCCACGCTGCGCGCAAACTCGCTCTGGCGGCCGCCGGTCAGCATCCAGTCAAGCAGGGGCGCGGCCAGCGCCTGACGGTCCGAACTGTCGGTCACCAGCACCCACATCCAGCCCTCCAGCGTCGCCGTGCGCGAGCCATCGGCGGTGGGCACGGGCCCGTAGCCCAGGCGCGCGCCCTCCGCCTCCAGGGCCAGCCAGTCGGCCGAGTCGATGACGGCGGCGTCCAGTTCGCCGGCCAGCAGCAGCCCGACGTAGTCCGCTGTCGCGCTGTAGGAGGTCACGGCGGGATCCAACAGCGAAAGGGCCCGGGCCTGTTCATAGAACTGCAGCGTGCGGAGCCAGGCGTCCGCGTCGGCGTCGCGTTCCGTGCTGGTGGGCAGGCGACCGCCGGCGGCCAGGTACTGGGACAGCAGGAGATCGTTCATCAGGGCCGGCGAGGCGGCGGGGAAGGCGAAGCGCGTTTCCCCTTCCAGCATCTCCGCGAAGCTGGCCGGCGGCTGGTCCCGGCGCTGCGGGCTCCAGGCCATGTGTTGCAGCCATAGCAGCCAGGGCAGACCATAAAGTTGACCGTTCATGCGGCCCAGCTCCAGCGCGGCCGGGAAGAGATCATCGCGCATGGCCGGTGCGATGCGCTCGTCCAGCGGCTGAATCAGCCCGTCCCTGGCCGCCGCCAGCATGTCCGCGCGGCGCATCAGGGCCAGGTCGGGCAACACGCCTGGCGCGACCGGACTGGCGGCGCGCAGGGTGGCGAGGACGCCGTTGGCACCTTCGGTGGCCTTCAGCCGCAGCTCCAGAATGACGTCCCGCTGCGACGCCTGGAAGGAATCCAGTTGCGAGTTCAGCAATTCCCGCACGGCCGGGTCGTCGGCCGGCGCCAGCAGCTCCGGCCACCAGAGCACCATTTTCGCCGGCGCCGTCGCCTGCGAAGCGCCGGTCCCCGCCCCGCCCGCCTCCTGGGAGGCCAGCGGCCAGGCAACGCCCAGCAACAGGCTGCCCAACAGCGCAGCGAGCAGCAAGGGACGACCTTCGGGCAAGACGATCGGGGCAATCATGAACGGGGAGCAGTTCCCGCCAGGGGGTCAGCGGAGAGAGTGGGATTCGAACCCACGGTGCCCTTGCGGACACACCTGTTTTCGAGACAGGCCCAATCAACCACTCTGGCATCTCTCCCGTAGCAAAAGTTTACAAATGCGGGCGCTTTAAGGCAAGTCCCGCCCGCCACTCCCCTGGCGCAGGCGGCGGAAAAAGGACTGAAGTTGCAGCGTCGCCTCCCTCGCCAGTACGCCGCCGCGGCACTCGACGCGATGATTCAGCGCGGGGTGCTGCAGGAGATCGAGTACGCTGCCGGCGGCGCCGGCCTTGGGGTCGGCCGCGGCGTAGACGAGACGCGGCAGGCGCGCCAGCACCATCGCACCGGCGCACATGGCGCAGGGCTCCAGCGTGCAATAGAGGGTGACTTCTTCCAGGCGCCACTGGCCGAGCTGCCGCGCCGCCTCCTGAATGGCAATGATTTCGGCATGGGCGCAGGGGTCGCCGTCAGCCTCGCGCCGGTTGTGTCCGCGACCGATCACGGCCCCGTCGCGTACAGCCAGCGCGCCCACCGGGACGTCGCCGCTCGCCAGCGCCCGTTCCGCTTCCGCCAGGGCCTGGCGCATCCAGTACTCGTCATTGTCGGGCATTGGGGCTAAAAGAGACTCAACTGGGCCGCGGCCGGGTCGCCGCCCTCGTCGGGGCCCTCATCCCCGCCGTCGTCCTGATCATCCTGCGACAGAGCGGGGTCGTCGGGCAGACCGGGCTCGTCCGGCTGCCGGGCATCCTCAGATGCGGGCCATGCTTCCCCCGCCGTGGCCGGCGGGCTGTCGGTCTCTGCCCCGCCAGGCGCGGGACTCTCCGTCGCTTCTTCCACAACTGGAGCAGCGACTGTGCCCAGGGCCGACAGCCTTTCTTCGTCGAAGCCAATCTCCTGCAACAGCTGGACCAGGGTGGCCTCGTTGCGCCCGTCTCCGGCGGACACGACGGCCCGCAAGTGTTCTTCCTGACAGTCGCGCC
>DAOUIB010000427.1:0-2173 GCA_034428275.1 Anaerolineae bacterium | reverse complement strand
CATAGGAAAAAAGAGGGCACCGAGCAAAGCGCTTTGGAATGATTCTGGCAGCTGGAATAAGTGAGAAGTGCTGCGGCATCCGCTGCCTGAGCGTCGGAGCCATATCAAAGCCTCTGTGCCCTCGCCAGCCGCGCTGGAAAATGAAAGTGTCCGTGAAACGGGATTTGCAGTAGTTACATTGCTTAACTAGGTTATGCAAGCGATACAACAGTCTCGCCTGCGAGGGCGGATTCAAGGCGGTCGAGCCCTGGGCAAATTGGAACGGCGCGAAGAGCGCGTCGCCTACCTCTTCCTGCTGCCCTGGATTATCGGCCTGTTTGTCTTCATCATCGGTCCGGTCATCGCTTCCTTGCTCATCAGCTTGACGAACTGGAACCTGCTCACGCCACCCAAGTGGATCGGGCTGGAAAATTACCAGAAAATGTTCTCCGATCGCGACTTTTATAACTCGCTGCGGGTGACGTTCCGGTTCGTCGCCATGTCGCTGCCGGTCTACACGGTGGTCAGCCTCTCGCTGGCCTTGCTGCTCAATCAGCGCATTCGCGGCATGTACTTCTTCCGCACCGTGCTCTTCATGCCCTCAGTCATCGCCGGCACCGCAGTCGCCGTCTTGTGGTCGATTCTGCTGAATCCGGATGTCGGCGTCGTGAATCAGGTCCTGGGGGCGATCGGCGTCGCGAATCCGCCACGCTGGTTGGCCAGCCGCGACTGGGCGATACCGGCGGTCATCCTGATGGGCCTGTGGGGCGTGGGCGGCGGGGTCATCATTTACCTGGCCGGCTTACAGAATATCCCGCCTCATCTCTATGAAGCCGCGACAATTGACGGCGCCAATGCCAGACAAAAACTGCGCTTCGTGACGCTGCCCATGCTGACGCCGAGCATCTTCTTCCAGCTGATTACCGGTCTGGTCGGGGCATTTCAGGTCTTTGATGTGGCTTACGTTCTGGCTGGTCGCGGCGGCACCCGCGCCAGCGCCCTGCAATTCTATTTACTCAATGTTTATGAAGAAGGTTTCCAGAACGGGCGCTTTGGTTATGCTTCGGCGCTGTCCTGGGTTTTGGTCGTGATTGCGACGATTGTCATCATGATCACCTTTCGCACGTCGGAGCGCTGGGTGTACTACGAGAGCGACGAGGACAAGTCTTAGTCATGCGAATGCACTCCGGTCTTGAGCAGTCGCACAAGTCGACCGCGCGTCGTTTACAAGACGACATCATCCCGCGCGCGCGCAAGCTCTTGCGCTTGCTGCTGCTCTACTCGGCGCTCGTCGCCTTGTGCGCCTTTGTGCTGCTGCCCGTGTCCTGGATGCTGACCGTGGCGCTAAAGCCGGACAATGTTCCCTTCTACAGCATCCCGCCGCAGTGGTTCCCCACCGAGCACTTTGAATGGCGCAACTTCGAGACCGCGCTCCTGGACCCGGTGCGCCCCTTCCTGCGTTTCACGCTGAACACCCTGATTATCTTCGGCGGCAACGTCATTGGCACGATCTTCTCCTGCACGCTGGTGGCCTACGCCTTCGCGCGACTGCGCTTCCGCGGCAGCGGCTTCCTGTTCAACGTCTTGATCATCACCATGCTCATCCCCTGGCAATCACAGATGATTCCGCAGTTTTTGCTTTTCCTTGAATTGGGCTGGTACGGGACCTACCTGCCCTTGATTGTGCCGTCCTTTACCGGCAACGCCTTTTTCATCTTCCTGATTCGTCAGTACATGCGCACTTTCCCGCGCGATTTGGACGAAGCGGCCAAGATCGACGGCTGCAGTTACCTCGGCATCTTTCGCTTCATCATATTGCCTTTGTGCCGGCCGGTGCTGGCGGTGGTTGTGGTCTTCATGTTCCTCAGTTCCTGGGGCGATCTCCTGGGCCCGCTGATTTACCTGAACAACACCGATCAATTCACCATCGCCATCGGCCTGGCCAATTTCGCCACGCGCTACAACCCCAACACAAATCTGCTGATGGCGGCCAACCTGGTGATGATGATTCCGCCCATTCTGGTCTTTTTCTTCGCCCAGGAACAGCTCATCGGCGGCATCGCCTCGGTCGGCTTGAAGGGTTAGGGACTGCAAGCAACTGTCCACGAAAGCAACATCGTCAATTTCAAGGATTGTGATATACGAACTGCGGCGAAATCCTACGCCAGAACGCAAACAAGCGCCATGCCTGGCG
>DAOUIB010000426.1:0-3045 GCA_034428275.1 Anaerolineae bacterium | reverse complement strand
AAACAGGCGAGCCGCCGCAGGAAACAGGCGAGCGCGGAGCCGGTCTGCCCCTGTCAGCGTCAGACCCGGGCGCATCGACCGGAGGCGACGGACATTCATTTCCAGAGGTGGAGGGGGAGGCGCAGACCGCGCAGTCGACCGGGGCAGGCGACGCGGCAAGAGTCCCGGCCCTGTTGCAACGGGACCCGTCGCAGCCCTTCAGCCTGCCCCTGCTGGAGTGGTGTGAGGTGCCGGCGGGCCATCTGCACTGGAGCGCGGCGGGAGAAAACGGCGGGTCGGGCCCGCAACAGCGCCGGGTGGCGGCCTTTCGCATCAGTCGCTATCCGGTGACCAACGCGCAGTTTGCGGCCTTCGTGAGTGACCCGCAGGGCTACGCCAACGGGCGCTGGTGGCCGCCGGCGGCGGGCGACTGGCGGGAGCAAAACCCCGGCCCGCGTTCCGCCACTTTCAGCAACGCGCAGCGTCCGCGCGAGCAGGTGACCTGGTACGAGGCGATAGCCTTCTGCAACTGGCTGGGCGACCGGCTGGGCCTGGGCGTTTCCCTGCCGACCAGCCTGCAGTGGATGCGCGCGGCGCGCGGCGATGACCGGCGGCGCTTCCCCTGGGGCGATGAGTTTGACCTGCTGCGCTGCAACGTGCGCGAGAGTTTCATCCGCATGACCACCCAGGTGAGTCGCTATCGCGAGGGGGCCAGCCCCTGCGGCGCGCAGGATATGGCCGGCAACGTCTGGGAGTGGTGTCGCGACGCAGAGCCAGGCGGGAAGGGCGCGCCAGGCAGCAAGCGCCTGATCCATGGCGGCTCCTTTCTCAGCGAGGCCGAACGGGCCGTGATCGACTTTCGCTATGCCCTGGCGCCGGAGCGCGCCCACGCCTCCATCGGCTTTCGCCTGGTGCAGATGACCGGCCCGCTCAAGGGCTGAGCAGTCGCAGGAGCGCTGCGCCGCCAGTTTCCCCGTGGCCTCCGGCAGACCTGCTGCGCGCCTGGAAGGGCCGCGTCCGCCAGGCGTACTGCCCGGACACCCGACCATGGACACTCCGCGCGCTCTGCGGCGACGGCGGCGTGGACGGGTTAAAATTCATGCGCGGCGGGGAGCTTCTGGAGGGAACATGGATACGCGTTGTCTGGACTATATGTTGGGCGAGGCCGAACGCGAGGTCTTTGAACGGGATGGCTATTTCATCGTTGAGAATGCCCTGACGCCGGAACAGCGGGAGCGGGCCGAGGCGGCTTTCGACCGCCTGGTGGACGAACGGCGGGAGGAGCAGCAACTGGGCCCGGACGACCGCGTGGCTGTGTTCGACTTTGCCGGGCGCGACGAGGCGCTGCTGGAGCTGGTCGATCTGCCGAAGACCATCGCCCGCGTCTTTGGCCTGCTGGGCTGGAACATCCAGCTTTATCATTCGCACCTGAACCTCTCGCCGCCGGAGGGTCCGGAGAAGGGACATGGCCTCAGCTGGCACCAGGACAGCGGGCGTCTCAACCTGGAACTGGAGACCGACCCGCAGCCGCGCATCTCGCTCAAGGTCGGCTTCTTCCTGACCGACTGCTCCATGCCGGGGCGCGGCAATTTTTACGTCGTGCCTGGCAGCCAGTTGCAGAAGACCATGGTCTTCCCCGGCGGCAACCGCCGTTGTGAACTGCCCGGCGGCGTGCCGGTGCAGGTGCCGGCGGGCTCGGCGGTCTTCTTCGACCGGCGCCTGTGGCACTCGACCAGCGCCAACCGCTGGCACAGCCCGCGCAAGGTGCTGTTCTACGGCTACAGCTATCGCTGGCTGCGCCCGCGCGACGAGGTCACCCTGGACGAGCGTCTGAATGCCCGCATGGACCCGATCCGGCAGCAACTCTTCGGCGCCTCGCCGACCGGCAACTACGGCTACACCTCGCCCGAAGACGTGGACGTGCCGCTGAAGGGCTGGATCGAGACCCACGTCGGCGCGGAGGCCGTCGCCGTCTGACATCCTGACAATCGGCGACAGGGCTGATACGGCGCAGCCGCCATCAACCTACGGTCTCGCCAACCGGATGGCGTATTCCAGGGCGGCGCGCAGACTGCCCGGGTCGGCGACGCCCTGACCGGCGATGTCGAAGGCCGTGCCGTGGGCCGTGGTGGCGCCGATGACCGGCAGGCCCATCCACAGGGTCGCGATGTCCGAACGCGCCAGCAGTTTGCGGGCGATATTCAACTGGTCGTGGTACATGCAGACCACGCCGTCGAAGTCGCCGTCCAGCGCGCGTTTGAAGACGACGTCGCCGGGGACCGGCCCGCTGACGTCGATATCGGCGTCCTGCGCGTCCCGGATGGCCGGCGCGATGACGTCGATTTCTTCCCGGCCCATCAGGCCGCCCTCGCCGCCATGCGGGTTCAGCGCCGCGCAGGCGATCCGCGGCGTCGCGTGGCCGAGCCGGCGCAGGACCTGATGCAGACTGCCGATCTTGCGCCGCACCCCCTCGCGGGTGATATGACTGGCGATATTGCGGAAGGGCAGGTGTTCGGTGACGGCCACCGCCCAAACGGGCCCCGCCGCGGCCAGAATGAAGGGCTCGTCGCAGCCGGTGATCGCGCCGAGATACTGCAATTCGTCAAGATAGTCGAAACCGGCGGCGCGGAAGGACTCCTTGTTCATCGGCGCCATCACGACGCCGGCGACGCGGGCCTGCCGGGCGAGGTGGTAGGCCAGTTCAAGGTAACGGGCCGCCGCCTCGCCGAGCGCCGGATGGACCCCTGGCGGCGGAAGCGGGCCCAGGTCGTGGCCGGGCGGGTTGAGCACGTCGATCTGCTCCGCTTCGAAAGCGGCGTCGTCGAGGTCCCTTATCGCCCGGAAACGCAGCGAGGAGCCAAGGCTGGCGGCCGCGGCGCGCATGACCTGCAGGTCGCCGGTAATGAAGGGCCGGCAACGCCCTTGCCAGCCTTCTTCGGCCAGCACCTTGACGATGAGTTCGGGGCCGATGCCGGTGGGGTCGCCCATGGCGATCGCGATGACCGGGACTGCGCTCATGGCCTCTCCTGCGCGCCTGACAGCGACGCCATCCTGACAGAATGGCGC
>DAOUIB010000425.1:0-3372 GCA_034428275.1 Anaerolineae bacterium | reverse complement strand
CGCTGCCGGTCGAATTCGACGCCAGCCGCCGCGGCATGATTCTGCTGCGCCAGGCGGGGCTGATGCAGTCGACGAGCGATGAAAAGGGCACGCGCGCGGTATTGCGGGCGGCCGCGCTGACCTACGTGGCCGCGGCGCTGACGGCCGTGCTGCAACTGCTCTACTACATCAGTATGGCGCAGCGACGCCGCTGAAGGTCTATTCCAGCCTTTGCCGCTCGAAGCGGCGACGCAAACGGCGCAGGCGGCCGCGACGGGGGTGCAGGCTGCTGACGAGGTCGTAAGTTTGACGCTCCCAATCGCGCACGCGGCGTCGCCAGCCGGCCCTGGCGTAAGTCAACTGGCGCCGCTGGCGACCGAGCGGGCGCGGCTCCCCGGTCTCGCGCCCCGTCCAGGTGAGCACCATGGAGGCCCAGGCCAGGCCGCCGCCAAAGCCGCAAAAGGCGACGTGGTCGCCTTCTTCTATTCGACCGGCGTCGATGGCTTCGCACAGGGCGATGGGAATCGAGGCGGCCGAGGTGTTGCCGTAGCGTTCCAGATTGCTGACGAAAATGTCGGGCGAGACGCCGAGGTTGCGCGCCGCGGCCTCGATGATGCGGAAGTTCGCCTGATGGGGCACGACGAGAGCCAGATCGGCGATGTCCAGTTGCGCCTTTTCCAGCGCCTGGCTGATGCTCTCGCCCACGATGCGCGTGGCGAAGCGATAGACCTCGCGTCCGTTCATCTGCAGCTTGTCGAGACGGGCGCCGGACGGGGCTGCGCCCGGGCGCTGGCTCTCCGGGCTGGCCATGGCCGGCAGAGTCAGGAGGTCCCTGCCGGAACCGTCGGAACGCAGCACGGCGGAACGAATGCCGCCGTCCGATTCGCTGGCCTTGAGCACGACGGCGCCGGCGCCGTCGCCGAAGAGCACGCAGGTGCCGCGGTCGCGCCAGTCGATGATGCGGCTCATCGTCTCGGAGCCGATGACGATCGCGCTCTCGATGCTGCCGCTGCGGATGGACTGGGCGGCCATGTTGAGGGCATAGACAAAGCCGGCGCAGGCGGCGCTGAGGTCAAAGGCGCCGGCGCGGGTCGCCCCCAGCTGGTCCTGGATCAGGCTGGCGGTGCTGGGAAAGACGTTGTCGGGCGTGGAGGTAGCGACGACGATCAGGTCAAGTTCCAGCGGCAGGATGTTGGCGACCTCAAGGGCGTTACGCGCGGCGCGCAGCCCAAGAGACGCCGTCGATTCATGACTGGCGGCGATGCGCCGCTCGCTTACGCCGGTGCGGGTTCGAATCCATTCGTCGCTGGTCTCGACAATCGCGGCCAGGTCCTGATTGGTGAGCACCTGGGAGGGCACGGCCATGCCCCAGCCAACGACGTGGGCGTACGCCCCCTGGGGTTCGGGAAGCAGGCGTGGGTCGCGGCCGTTACCGTGCGTCGCCATTGGGGTTGTAGTCGCCGAAGATCAGCACGGCGTTGTGACCGCCGAAGCCGAAGGAATTGCTCATCACGCGCTCCAGAGTTTTGCTCCGGCCCTCGTTGGGCGTGTAGTCCAGGTCGCAATCGGGGTCCTGGTTGTCCAGATTGATGGTGGGCGGGATGAAATTGTCCTGCATGGCCTTGATGGCGAAGACGGCTTCCACCGAACCGGCGGCGCCCATCAAATGACCCGTCACCGACTTCGTCGAACTGATCGGGATGTCCCCGGCGTCGTCGCCGAAGGCGTGCCTGATGGCGCAGGTCTCGCTGACGTCGTTGAGCGGCGTACTGGTGCCGTGGGCGTTGATGTAGTCGATCTGTGTCCCCGCCAGGCCGGCGTTGTCCAGCGCCTGGGTGATGGCCGTGGCGGCGCCTTCGCCGGTTTCCAGCGGAGCCGTGATGTGAAAGGCATCCGAAGTATGGCCGTAGCCCAGGATTTCGGCATGAATGGCGGCGCCGCGCGCCAGCGCGTGGTCGAGATCTTCCAGCATGAGCATGGCGGCGCCTTCGGCCACGACAAAGCCGTCGCGATCGACGTCAAAGGGCCTCGAGGCGCGTTTCGGCTCGTCGTTGCGGCGGGAAATGGCGCGCATGTTGTTGAAACTGGCGATGGTAATGGCGCTGAGGGCGGCCTCGCTGCTGCCGGCGAGGATGGCCGTGGCGGCCCCGCGCCGGATGATTTCGGCCGCCTCACCGATGCTGTTGTTGCCGGTGGCGCAGGCGGTTGAAATGGCGAAGTTCGGGCCGCGCAGGCCCCACTTCATCGAGACCTTGCCGGAGGGGCTGTCCGGCAACATCATGGGGACCATGAGGGGACTGACGCTGCTGGCGCCCTTTTCGAGAAACTGGCGAATGCTTTCAAAAAGCGAGCCGATTCCGCCGATTCCGGAGCCCATCACGCAGCCGACGTCGTAACGGTTCTCCTCCGTCACTTCCAGGCCGGAGTCATCGATGGCCTGCTGCGCGGCATAGAGGCCCAGATGGGTCACGCGGTCCGTGCGCCGTACCTCACGACGGCCAAGGAAGGCCCTGGCGTCAAAGTTGCGCACTTCACCGGCAAAGTGGTTTTCCAGCCCGCTGGTATCAAAACTGGTGATGGTGTCGATGCCCGTCACCCCGTTGCGGGCGTTACTCCAGGCTTCCTCGACGTCGTTGCCGGTCGGACAAATGATTCCCATCCCGGTCACAACGACCCGACGGCGATCTCCCATCGCTACCCTCCAGCCCGACACGGAAACTGCTGGCGATGTCGCCATGCCAGTGAACGATTATAACACAGCCAGGGCCTTCTGCCTGCAAGCGGGCCCTGTGCTATACTGCCGTCCGGGCGCGGAGAGGCCGATGATTCTGGTTACCGGCGGGTCGGGTTTTGTAGGCCGTCATCTTGTGGCGCAATTGCTTGGTCAGGGTCTGGCCGTGCGTTGTCTGGTGCCGCCGGGCCGGGACGTGGCCAGTCTGATGCATGCCGGATTGCCCCGGCCGGAGCTGGCGGGCGGCCATCTGCTGGACGAAGAATCGCTGTATCGCGCGGTCACCGGCGTTCACGTGGTCTTCCACCTGGCCAGCGCCCAGTGGTGGGGCCGAACGCGGGACCTGCAACGCTACGAGGTCGCCGGCGCGCGAAATCTTGTGCGCGCCGCCCGCGCGGCGCGGGTGGGGCGTATCATTACGCTCAGTCACCTCGGCGCCGCGCGCGAGGCCGCCTGGCCCCTGCTGCAGGTCAAGGGCGCGGTCGAGAACACACTGCGCCAGAGCGGTCTGGCCTGGACCATCGTACGCAGCGCGATGGCCTTCGGGGAAGACGATTCATTCATCAACGCCATGCTCTTGTCGCTGCGCGCCAACCCCCTCTTTTTTGCGATGCCGGGCCGCGGCGAGGTCGTCCTGCAGCCGATCCACGTGGACGATCTGG
>DAOUIB010000424.1:0-5907 GCA_034428275.1 Anaerolineae bacterium | reverse complement strand
TGCAGATGCTGTCATGCGACAATGCGGGTTCGCTGAGCATGGCCCTCCGCAGGCGGTCTCCTTGCCAGACCCCCCGGCGTTCTGTACACTGAAATTGTCACTGTACCCGAAAACCACCGGCGTGTTCATGCCCGAAGACCGATTCAACCGCCCCCTGCGCGACCTGCGCATCTCGGTCACCGACCGCTGCAACTTCCGTTGCGGCTACTGCATGCCCGCCGAGGTCTTCGGCGAGGGCTACCGCTTTCTGGCGCGCCGTGAATTGCTGGACTTCGAGGAAATCACGCGTCTGGTGGGCGTCATCGTGCGCCTCGGCGCGCTCAAGCTGCGCCTGACGGGCGGCGAACCCCTGGTGCGCCCCGGCCTGACGGAGCTGGTGCGGCTGCTGGCGCAGTACGACGCGGTCGAGGACTTCGCCATGACCACCAACGCCTGGCACCTGGCGGAGCACGCGCCGGCGCTGAAGGAGGCCGGCCTGCGCCGCGTGACGGTCAGCCTCGACACCCTCGACGAAGACATTTTCAAAGGTATGAGCGGCGGGCGCGGCAGCGTCGGGCGCGTGCTGGAAGGCATCCGCGCCGCCGATGCGGTCGGCCTGGGCCCGGTCAAGATCAACGCCGTGGTGCAGCGGGGACTCAACGACCACACCCTGGTCGATCTGGCGCGTTACGGTCGCGAACAGGGCTGCATTATCCGCTTCATCGAATACATGGACGTGGGCACGATGAACGGCTGGCGCATGGACGACGTCGTGCCGGCGGCGGAAATCGTGGCCCGCATCGACGCCGAACTGCCGCTGGAGCCCCTGGGCCGCAACTATTTCGGCGAGGTGGCGCGTCGTTATCGTTACCGCGACGGCGGCGGCGAGATCGGCCTGATCACCTCGGTGACCCAGCCTTTCTGCGGCGCCTGCACGCGCCTGCGACTTTCGCCGGAAGGGCGCCTCTTCACCTGTCTTTTCGCCAGCGAGGGCATCGACCTGCGCGGGCCGCTGCGCGCCGGCGCCAGCGACGACGAGCTGGAGGCCATCGTGCGCGGCACCTGGAGGGTGCGCGAGGACCGCTACTCCGAAGAGCGCTTCGCGCTGGCGCAGCCGCGAGAGCACAAGATTGAGATGTACCACATCGGTGGCTGAGCCGGTATGACCGTCCGCAACGAGGCGGAACTGGCCGCCCTGCTGCGCATCGGCCGCATCGTCGGCCTGACGCTACAGCACATGGGCGCGGCCATTAAGGTTGGAATGAGCACCGCCGAACTGGACGCCATCGGCGCGCGTTTCCTGCAGCAGCAGGGCGCGCGCTCCGCGCCCATCCTGACCTACAACTTCCCCGGCCACACCTGCATCAGCATCAACGACGAGGCCGCCCACGGCATCCCCGGCCAGCGCCTCATCCAGGCCGGCGATCTGGTCAACATCGACGTCTCGGCGGAGATGGACGGCTTCTATGCCGACAGCGGCAGCAGCTTCGGCGTGCCGCCCGTTTCCGACGCCAGGCGCAGGATGCTGGCGACGGGCCGACAGGCGCTGGACGCAGCCATCGACGCGGCGCGCGCGGGCCGGCGTCTCTCGGCAATCGGCAAAGCCGTCGAGCGCGTCACGCGGCCCGCCGGCTACCGCATCATTCGCGAACTGGGCGGCCATGGCGTGGGCCGCGGCCTGCACGAGCCGCCGCACGCCATACCCCATTACTACAACCGCGGCGCGCGCGACAAACTGCGCGAAGGCATGGTGTTGACGCTTGAGCCCTTCCTGACCGCGGGCAAACCGCACATCCGCAAGGCCGCCGACGGCTGGACCCTGCGCACCATCGACGGCGCGCCGGCCGTGCAATTCGAGCACACGGTGGTCATCACCCGCGGCGCGCCCGTGCTGGTCACGGCCGTCTGAAACGCGTCGTGACCGCCCGGCGCTGGGACAGCGCGCTCTACGAGGCGCAGCACCGCTTCGTCTCGCGCCTCGGCGAGGGCCTGATCGACCTGCTGGCGCCGCAGCCCGGCGAACGCATCCTCGACCTGGGCTGCGGCACGGGCCACCTGACGCAGCAGATCGCCGACTCGGGCGCCCGCGTCACGGGGCTGGACAGCGACGCGGCCATGCTGCGCCAGGCGCGCGCCAACTACCCGCAACTGCGCTTCATCCAGGCGGACGGCCAGGACTTCCAGGTCGACGCGCCCTTCGACGCCATTTTCTCGAACGCCGCCCTGCACTGGATGCCGGATGCCGACGCTGTGGTCGCCTGCATGGCCCGCGCCTTGCGGCCGGGCGGCCGTCTGGTCGCCGAGTTCGGCGGCGCGGGCAACGTGCGCCTTCTCTATGAGGCCTTTTGCGCCGCCCTGCGCGACCTGGGCCAACCCGTGCCAGACCGTTTCCCCTGGTACTTTCCCGCGGCGACGGCCTACAGCGACCTGCTGGAAGCGCAGGGCTTTGAGGTGCTGGCGGCGCGTCTCTTCCCGCGGCCCACGCCCCTGGAGGGTGAAGACGGCCTGCGCAACTGGTACGCCATGTTCCTGGGGGAGCAACTGGAGCGGCTCGGTGCGGCCGGGCGCGAGCCGGTGCTGGACGCCTGCGAACGACGCCTGCGCCCGACGCAGTGGCGCGACGGCCACTGGATCGCCGACTACGTGCGGCTGCGGGTCGTCGCGCGACGACGGGAGGGGCCGTGAGTGAGGTCCCGCTGCGCTTCAGTCTCCGGGGGCCGGTGCCAGCGGGAATGTCGCGCCCGGCGGGGACCTGAGGCAGCCATTCAGCCGCGCCGCACCACAACATACCCGATCACGAGCGAGATCAGGGTCGCCATCCCGATCGGCAGCGTCGGCTCCATGAAGCGCAGCCACAGGAGGTGGATTCCGATCAGGATCACGACGCCGATAAAGACGCGGTCGAAGGCATTGGTGTGAAAGGGCAGAAAGCCCTCGGTCTCTCGCTTCTTTTGCCCGTCTTCCATCGCGCGCTACTCCTTCACCGCGCCGAAGGTCAGGCCCATCACGATATAGCGCTGCGCCACGATGACGATGATCGCCGACGGAATCAGGGTGATCATGGACATCGCCGCCAGTTCGCCCCAGTTGGTGCCGGTCACCGTCACGAACTCGGCAAGTCCGGTCGTGATCGTGCGCGCCTCGACACTCGTAAGGTTCGCCGCGAAGAGGTATTCATTCCAGGAGAAGACCCAACTCAGGATGCCCGTCACCGCCAGCCCCGGCGCCGCCAGGGGGATCACCACGTGTCGCAGGACGCCGCCCAGGCCCGCGCCGTCAATCATCGCCGCGTCATCCAGTTCGATCGGTATGCCGTCCACCACGCCCTTGAGGAGCCAGATGGCAAATGGCAGATTGAAGACGCAGTAGAGCAGGATCAGGCCGATCTGCGTATCGAAGAGCGTCCAGTCCCCGACGCGAAAACTGCGCGTGAACATGATGAACAGCGGCAGCAGGAAGGCGGCCGGCGGCGCCATGCGGTTGGTGATCAGCCAGAAGAAAATATTGTCCCGGCCGACCAGCTTGTAACGTGAGAGCGCGTAAGTCGCCAACAGCGCCAGGGTCATCACCAGCGCGGCGTTGCAGGTCGAGACGACGACCGAGTTGGTCATGTAACGCTGGAAGGTGCTGTCGCCCAGCACATTGCTGTAGTTCTCGACGAAGATCCTGGAGATGGACAGGTTCGGCCGGCTGAAGAGCTCCACGCGGCTGCGCATGGAAACGACGAACATCCACCAGATCGGGATCAGCGTTAGCAGGGTCATGAAGACCCAGAAACCGGAGCTGGTGAGAGAGCTTGCGGCGCGTCGGGTCACTCCGATGCTCATTCGACCTCTCCCTTGCGCCGCCCCGAGATCGCGATAAACAGCAGCCAGCAGAGCACAATGGTGAGATAGAGGGTGATCAGCGATATCGACGAGCCGTAACCGTAGTCGGTGCGCGGGAAGACCACGCGCCAGATATAGATGCCGGTGAAGCGCGTGCCCGGCCCGCCACCGGCCAGCATCCAGACTTCGTCGACGGTGCGGATGGCGTCCATGATGCGGATGAAAACGGTGGTCAGCATCACGGGCCGCAGAAATGGCAGCGTCACGTACCAGAAGACCTGCAGGCGATTGGCGCCGTCAACCCTTGCCTGCTCGACCGGCTCCCGCGGTATCGACGACAGTCCGGCCAGCATCGTCAGGGTGACGAAGGGCGTCCAGTGCCAGACGTCCATGACGATCGACGTCAGCAGCGCCTGCTCGGGAAAGGAGCCGATCTGGTAGGTGATATCAAACCAGCGATCGAGGAAGAAAGGCACCGGCCCGAAGCCCGGAATCACCAGCAGTCGCCAGATGGCGCCCACGGCGATCGGCGCCACCATCAGCGGCAAGGTATGAATGACGCGAAACAGCGATTTGCCGGGGAAATTGCGCGTCAGCATTTGCGCCAGCAGGAAGCCCAGCACGACCTGGCTGCCGATGGCGAAGACGGCGAAGCGTATGGTCAGGCCGACCGAATGCAGAAAGTCATCATCAAAGACGAGCCGCCGGAAATTGTCCAGTCCGTTGAAAACCAGGCCATCATCCGCCGAAAAGACATTCCACTGGTTGAAGCCGACAAACAAGACGTAAAGAAAGGGTATGAAGCCGAAAATGACCAAAACAATCAATGTGGGAGCGAGCAGCAGCCAGCCAGTGCGCGGATTACGCATCAAGCACTTCCTGTGCCAATGACAAAACAGGGTGACGTGAAGTCACCCTGTTCGTTTGCCTGTTGCGACGGTTTACGCGCCGTAGCCCAAACGTGAGAGTTCCTCGTCCACTGCCATCGCGGCCTGCGACAGGGCGTCCGCCGGTGAAAGCTCGCCCAGAATCGCGCGCTGGATGAAGGGATCGATGACTTCACGGACCTGCGCGTGGAAGGGATAGGGCGGCGCGCCGGCGAAGAGCGGGCCCTGTTCTTCCAGAAGCGTGTAGTAACCATCGACTTTGGCATCCTGCTCGGCGATCAGGGGATCGTCGAAAGTGGCCGTATGGGTGATGCGCGCGCCGGCGGCGGCCCATTCAGCCTGCACCGATTCCTGACCGATGAACTGCAGCCAAAGCAGCGTGGCTTCCTTGTTGCGCGACGAATGCGGCACGCCGAAGGCACCACCATCATAATAACCGATGTAGCCATCGCCCATCGAGGCAGCATCGATCACGCCTTCAGCCGTGACAGGCAGGCGGACGCCAACGTTGCCGGTGACGGTCGAGCGCGTTTCATCGGTGGCGATCCATGCGGCGTTCTCACCATAGACCCAGCCCTGCGCGGCGCGGCCTGCAGCAAAGGTCGAAGCGACTTCGTCCCAGGTGCTGGCGGTGGCCTCGGGCGGGGCGAAGGGCAGCATGCTCAGCCAGAAGGACAGGGCCTCAACGGCGGTATCGCCATCCAGCGCGCCGCCATTGGCGCTCTGCGCCGAGCCGGCTTCCAGATTGATGCCCCAGTTGTAAAGGCCGAAGGACGGACCAATCGTCTCGAGGAATTCATAGGTCGAGGCCGGATGTCCGGTCGTGCCCTGAACCGTCGTGCCCCAGAGGTCCATATCCATGCTTTCGCCATAAGCGGTGAAGAATTCAGCGTTGTCGCGATATTGGTCGAAATTCTCGGCCGGCGCCAGCGGATAGCCGTATTCTTCCTCGAAAGCCGCCATGATGTCGGCATCCTCGAAGAGATCCTTGCGATAGAGGTATACCTTGACGAAGGCTTCCATCGGCACGCCAAAGAGATCGCCATCGGCGTTCTTGAAATAATCGGCGAAGCTGGTGAAGGCGCTTTCGTCGTAACCTTCATAAGCCAAGTCGGGATTATCAGCCGCGAACTGCGTCAGGTTCACCAGGTAATCCTGGGCCAGATAGGAGTAAATGATGTCCTGCTCGATATAGACGAAGTCATAGATGCCGG
>DAOUIB010000423.1:0-4454 GCA_034428275.1 Anaerolineae bacterium | reverse complement strand
CTATTAACTGAATCCTTACATACAGGGACTCTATTTTAGACACATAGTCTGGTCTACATGAAATTCTCAAAATAGGTAAAACACACCAAATGGCCTCTTTGCCCTGACTCTGGGGGTTGAACTGGCCCTGCTGGCGCTTGAACGCCTCGTCTTCTTCGCCTGACGGGGCCCGCGCGCGGGTATTTGACAGGCAGCCGGACTGACGATAACTTGTGTTAAGTGCAGGTTAAGTGCGCTGTTTCGCATGACCGCAGCCCTTAAAGCGGCCATCAGCAGCGCTTAACGGGCCTGCGCTACAGTGAGTGGCGCCGATCACATGGATCGGGATTTCAATTCGTTCAGCGGAGGAAAGCACAAAATGCGCAAGAAATTCATGGTACTTACATTGCTACTGCTGGCGGGGTTGACCCTGCTGGCGCCCGTTCAGGCGCAGGGCTGCAGCGCAGAATCCCCCTGCGAACTGAACGCCCTGATCGGCTTCACCGATCATCGTCTTGACTGGGCCGTGGAGCGCGCCGCGGAATTCGGCGAGATGTTTCCGCAGTACGTGGTGAACATCGAACCCTTCTCGGACTACGAGCCCCTGCTGGATTCCTACATCCTCTCGCAGGAACAGGGCAACCCGCCCGAGATCATGCAGCTCTTCGAGGTCGGCACCCAGTTCGCCATCGACAGCGGTTACTTCAAGCCGGCCAGCGATATTATTGCCGGCCGTGACGAGGTGCTGGGGCAGGCGGTGGACTTCGACGACATCATCCCGGTGGTCTCCAGCTACTACACCATCGGCGGCGACTGGTCCTCGGTGGCCTGGAACACCTCCACGCCGATCCTCTACGCCAACATGAACATCCTTGGCGAGGCCGGCATCATGGACCTGCCCGAGACCTGGCAGGGCGTCGAGGAAGCCTGCGCGCAGTTACAGCCGATGATAGACTCGGGCGCGATCAACGGCTGCATCGTCTGGCCCAACCACGGCTGGTTCTTCGAGCAGTGGCTGGCGCAGCAGAACACCGAACTGGTCAACAACGGCAACGGCCGCGACGCCCGTCCCGACCAGGTGCTGCTGAGCAGCGAGGCCTCGCTCAACATCGTGCAGTGGCACAAGGACATGTACCAGAAGGGCTACTACGCCTATCCCGGCGTACAGCGCGACTGGCCGGGCACGGTACAGGCCTTCAACGCCCAGCAAATCCCCTTCATCATGACCAGCAGCGCCAGCGCCGGCGGCATCATGCGCAACGCCGCTGACAATGACGTCGAGGTGAAGACCGGCATGATGGTCTACGACGCCGAAGTCGGCTGGACCGGCAACATCCTCGGCGGCGCCACCATGTGGATCACCGACGGCCTCGAGCCCGAGATCGAGGAGGGCGCGATGGCCTTCCTGCTCTTCTTCTCCAACACCGAGAACTCCGCCACCTGGCACCAGGTCAGCGGCTACGTGCCTGTGCGCAACAGCTCGGTCGCGCTGCTGGAGGAGCAGGGCTGGTACGCGGAGAACCCCAACTTCCTCACCGCCAGCATTCAGCTGGGCGAGTCGCAGGTGACGATCGCGACCCAGGGCGCCATCTTCGGCACCTTCGTCGAGACGCGCAACATCATCACCCAGGCGATCGAGGACGCCATGCTGACCGACGGCGACGTCGCTGAAATCATGGCGGCGGCCGAAGAGGAAGCGAACGTCCTGCTTGAGGAGTACAATCTGCTGTACGTGGATGAGTAGGTCGTAAAGCGACCCGACGGGGCAGCCCGGGCTTTCATCATCCCGGCTGCCCCGTTTGATTTACGGAAGGCAGGCGCATGTATCTCGTTTCGCCGCCGGTCCTGCTGGCGCTGGTCGCCCTGGCCGGTGGCGCCTGGAACCTGTGGCGCGCGCGCGCCGGCGTGGTCGCCGGCGGGAAGCGGCCGGAAATGTGGGGGCTGCTCGGCGCGGCCAGCGCGGCCCTCGGTGCCCTGATTCTGCTGGCGCCGCTCAATTTCTGCCCCTTTGCGCTGGATGACGACGGCAACGCCGACCGGCTCAACGTCATGCTGGGCGTCTTCATCCTGGTCGCCGGCGCTTTCCTCGCGCATCGCGTCCTGTCGTCGCTGGTCGGGCGCTGGCTGCGCGGCGAGGGACTGCCCGGCACGGACGAGACGCGCCAGGGGCTCTATCGCGGGCCCGGCGCGCGCGTCTTCGCGCTGCTCTGTCTGGCGCCCACGCTGACCATCCTCGCCATTTTCCTTTACTACCCGATGTTCGATACCTTCCAGCTGTCGACGCAACTGGCGCGGCTCGGGGCGCCGCGCACGCGCTTCGTCTGCATGCGCAACTTCAACCAGTTGCTCAGCGATCCCGACTACGGTCGCACGGTGCTGGTGAGCTTCTTCCTGGCGATTTTCATCGTGCTCTTTTCGCTGGCCTTCTCGCTGCTGATCGCGCAGATGGCCTATCGTCCCATCACCGGCGGGCGCATTTACCGCGCGCTTCTGGTCTGGCCCTACGCGCTCTCGCCGGTCATCGCCGGCATCATCTTCCAGCTGCTCTTCCACAACACCGCCGGCGTGCTCAACCACATCCTCGACACGCTCTTCGGCTTCGAGGTCGCCTGGCTGCTGGATCCCACCATCGCGCCCTGGACGGTGGTCATCGCCTCCACCTGGAACATCCTGGGATTCTGCGTGCTGTTCTATATCGCCGGCCTGCAGAACGTGCCCGACGACCTGCTGGAAGCGGCGGCCATCGACGGCGCCAGCGCCTGGCAACGCTTCTTCAGCATCAGCTTCCCGCTGCTCTCGCCGATCACCTTCTTCCTGGTGGTGACGACCACGACCTACGCCTTCTTTGACTCCTACGGCCTGATCGACTTCCTCACCGCCGGCGGCCCGGTGGAATCCACGACCACCATGATGTACGAGGTCTTTGAGGTGGGCGTGGAGGCGCGCAACCTCGGCAGCGCGGCGGCCCGTTCGCTGCTGCTCTTCGGCGTCGTCATCGGCGTGACGATCCTGCAGTTCCGCTTCAGCCGCGGCCGCGTGACCTACGGGAGCTGACGATGGAAGAGAAACTGCGCGTCCCGATCGCCGCCGCGCCGGTGACTCCCCGCCGCAGGCGCCTGCCCAAACGCTGGTACGCCCACGTCATCCTGATCGTGGCCATCCTCATCACCGGCTTCCCGGTGTACTACGCCGCCGTCGTGGCCACGCAGACCAACACCCAGGTCTTCAACTACCAGTTGACGCCCAGCACGCATCTGGCGCGCAACTGGGACCTGGTGATCAACGAGCGCGAGTTGCCGCGCTACATGCTCAACTCGGTCATCGTGGCGCTGCTGATGACGACCGGCAAGGCGGTGCTCTCGCTGCTGGCGGGCATGGCCTTCGTCTTTTTCCGCATCCCCGGCAAGTGGCTGATCTTCGGCTTCGTGCTGATCACGCTGATGATGCCGACCGAGGTGATGGCCATCGCCCTCTTCCGTCTGGTGGGTATCAACCTGCAATGGGGCGGCTACGAGGCGATGATCGTGCCCTTCATCGCCAGCGCGACCGGCACCTTCCTCTTTCGCCAGCACTTCGCCAGCGTCCCGGCCGAACTGAGCGAGGCGGCGCAGATCGACGGCGCCAACCCGCTGCAGTTCCTCTGGCGCGTGCTGATTCCGATCAGCTGGAACGCCATCGCCGCGCTCTTCGTGATCCAGTTCCTCTACGCCTGGAACCAGTATCTGTGGCCGCTGATGGTCGTGCAGGAGCCCCTGCTCAAGCCGGTGCAGGTCGGCCTGCGCACCCTCGTCAGCGGCACCGAGACCGGCGACAGCTTCGGCCCGCTGATGTTGGGCGCGGTGCTGGCCAGCATCCCGCCGCTGGTGGTCTTCATCGTGCTGCAAAAACAGTTTATGAGCGGCTTCGCCCTGACCCGCGACAAGTAGCCCGGGCGCCTGGTGATCAATGAGCGCCGAAGACCGCAACCACAGGCTGGAACAGGATGACAAGGCCCTGACGCGCGCCTTCGGGGAAATAAAGGGCGAGTTGCGCTGGATCCGCTATCTCATGCTGGCGATTCTCGCCGTGCTGTTGAAGAATACGTTTTGGCCCTGATGTGACCGGAGGGGAAAGCATGGTTCCCCGTCCCGCAGGGTTGTCCTGCTGAACCCGCCCGGCCCGCTTCTTCTCCCGTTCACCCTGAATCCTTTCCCGCCTGGTGAAAGGGCGCCCGCGACCCACCAGTGCTGTAGGGGCGACATATCATGTCGCCCGTGTGCGACACACCGACAGGGCGGGCGAATTGATAAATCGTCCCTGCACGAGGGGGCGCTGCCCGGCCTGATTCTTGTCTCGCCCTCACCCTAAATCCCTCTCCCGGAGGGAGAGGGACTTTAACGGCAGGTTTTTGCGAAAAGGTACATACTTTCCGGTCAGGATTTCATCGTTGCAAGGCTCCCCCTCTCCCTGAGAAGGGCTCCCGCGACTGAGCGGGA
>DAOUIB010000422.1:0-2192 GCA_034428275.1 Anaerolineae bacterium | reverse complement strand
CCTCATCCTCAGGGAGAGGGGGAGAACTCTGACCCATAAAAGGGGCGTCATGCACCCTCTTCACACCGACTCCTGTCTTGCTGGCTGCCAGGCTCCTAGTCAGAGCAGGCAAAAGCAAAAGAATCGACCGCAGGCTCCTGGAGCCCCTCTCCCTCAGGGAGAGGGGTTTGGGGTGAGGGCCGCCCTGGCCACCAAATCCCATTCCTGCCCAGTCGCGCGAGCCCTTCCCTCAGGTATAGGGGTCTTTGCCCGGATGGAGAAAGTTGCGGGCCTGGGTGATACTGGCTATGTTTCCTGCGCCTTGTTACCCACCTTAAAATAAAATCGTGCAGGAGTGTTGCCCATGCCTACCCTTTACACGCTTGAGGAAATGCAGCAGCAGCGGGAGACGCTGGCCGCTGACTGGCAGCGGCCCTCCTGGCACTTCCTGCCGCCCTCCTGCTGGATGAACGACCCCAACGGCCTGCTGCAGTGGGGCGATCAGTATCACCTCTTCTACCAGCACTATCCCTTCAAGGCGGTGCATCGCGACATGCACTGGGGCCACGCCGTCAGCGAAGACCTGATTCACTGGCGCGACCTGCCGGTGGCCTTTGCGCCGGTTCCCGGCAGCTACGACGAATCGGGCGTGTTCACCGGCTGCGCGGTCGATAACGACGGCGTCCCGACCATCATTTACACGGCCACCAGCGGGCCCGGCAGCCAGGTTCAGGTGCAGGCCCTGGCGACGGGCAGCGGCGAGGACCTGGTGCGCTGGGAGCGCCATCCGGCCAACCCGGTGCTGGCGGAGGTGCCGGCCATCTCCGGCCAGCAGCGCGACTTCCGCGACCCCTTCGTCTGGCGCGGCGAGGACGGCTGGTACATGGTGCTGGGCTGCCGCATCGAGGGCAATGGCGGCATGATCCCGCTCTACCGCTCGCCCGACCTGGTGGCCTGGGAGTACCTGGGGCCGATGATCACCGGCGACGTGGACAGGCATGGCCGGATGTGGGAATGCCCGAACTTCTTCCCCCTCGGCGACAAGTGGGTGCTGTATTTCTCGGCCATTCATGACGACAGGGAAAACACCGTCTACTGGATGGCGGGTGACTTCGACGGTCGCCGCTTCCATCCGGAGACGGACGGCGTGCTGGATTACGCCTACTACTACGCGCCGCTGTGCATCGAGGACAGCCAGGGGCGGCGTCTGATGTGGGGCTGGCTGCGCGAGGGTCGCAGCATCTCCGAGCAGGTGCGTGCCGACTGGTCCGGCGTGCAGGCCATCCCGCGCGTGCTGTCGCTGGACAGTCAGCAGCGCCTGGTGATGGAGCCCGTCGCCGAACTGGCGGGCATCCGCGGCGCGCACACGCGGCTGGGCGCGCAGGACGTCAATGGCGAACTCGCGCTGGACTGCGGCAGCCTGTCGCTGGAACTGCGCGCCAGTTTCGCGGCGCAGGGACAGGTCGGAGTCAAGCTGGCCCAGGCGCCGGACGGCAGTTACGGCGCGGCCATAAACTGGGACGCGGCGGCGCAGGAACTGAAGGTGACGCGCCAGGACGAAAGCCTGTTCAACGACAGCGAGCCCTGCACGGCGCCGCACGAACTGGCGGCGGGCGAGGCCTTTGACCTGCTGGTCTTGCTGGACGGCTCCGTGCTGGAGATCATCGCCAACGGCCGAACCAGCATCACCAGCCGCATTTATCCACCCGACGCGAACTGCACGGGCCTGGCGCTGACGGGCGCCGGCGCGCGCCTGAACGCCCTGGACGTCTGGCAGATGGAGCCGACCTGGCCCTGAAATCAGGGTGACCGGACACGGGGCAGTGGCCGGCAGTCAAACGCCCCGCTTTTGCTGCGCTTAAGACCGTTAGACGACTCTGCGGCTGCTGCTCCTTTTGCGGCGTGGAGACCATCTGGTTACAGTATGGTCCGGGCGCGGGCGCGGACATGCCCGCCAGGCGCCGGACGCAGCCGGGTAAGGGGTTCTGCTGCCCCGCTTCGGCAGCTTGTCTTACTTTTTTGGCAAATTACTGGAGGAAGGGAAATGGGCAACTTAAGTCGACGGGAAATGTTACAGGCGAGCGCAGCCGGCATCGCCGGTGCCGCCGCCGCCGCGTTGCCGGGGAGCGTGTCGCTGGCCTCGGCGCCATCGCAGGACCAGATTTCGATGCGCTATCAGGTCTTTAACGTGGATACCGTTCAGCACATGCTCA
>DAOUIB010000421.1:0-6942 GCA_034428275.1 Anaerolineae bacterium | reverse complement strand
GCGCCCCGTCGACGTGCCACTTGCCGTACCACGCCGTGTGATAGCCCGCCTCGTTGAAGGCCGTCGCCACCGTCGGCAGCGAGGGGTCCAGCTGCGTCTGGTGTCCCGGCGTCACCCGGTGCGGGTACTGACCGCTGATGAGCGCTCCCCGAAAGGGCGAGCACAAAGGGAAGCCCGCCACCGCCCGCGTGAAAGTGATCCCCTCGTCCGCCAGTCGGTTCAGATGCGGCGTCGAGACGTTCGGGTCGCCCATGTAGCCCAGCGACTGCGCCCGGTGCTGGTCGCCGAAAATCCAGATGACGTTCGGTCTTTCGCTCATAAGTCCCCCGCACATCCGTCAAAAAGGCCCGGCCACCTGTGGCAGCCGGGCCTGCGTTTCTGGTGAACCCGCGGGCGTCAGCCCGCCTTCTGCAGGTTCAGGATAATCTTTGACGTACTGTGCCACCAGGTCGGCGCGTGGAAGTAGTTGTTCTCCGCCGTTGGCCAGCCAACCCAGTAGGTCTCGTTGAAGGGGATCAGCTTGGTCGCCTGGGTGATCGGCAGGGTCGGCAGTTCCTCGTACCAGATGCCCATGGCCTCCATGAAGAGCGGCATGATGGCCTCGTCGCCAAGCGGCAGGCTGCCAATCTGGTCGACGATGGCGCCGTAGGCCTCGGCCTTCTCGCCACTCCAGCGACCCAGATTGTTGCCACCAGGAGCGCCCTCACCGACGGGTGCGTACCAGGAGACGTTGTCACGGTCCATGCTGGCCCAGGGCTCGTTGATGGAACCGCATTGGTGCCAGCCACCGCTGGCCTCAAAGTTACCCAGCGAGCGGTTGTCATTCCAGGTGCCGCCGGCCAGATTGGTCTGCGTGGCCGCGATGCCGAACTGGCGCCATTGCTCGACGAGATTCTCGGCGATGCGCCGCTTCTCGATGAAGCCCTCATGGGTCTGGATGTCGATGCCAAGCTCCTGGCCGTCCAGTGCCCAGATGCCGGCATCGTTCTTCGCGTAGCCCTTGCCCTCAAGAATCGCCGTCGCAGCCGCCAGGTCCGCCACCGGTGACTGGGTCAGGCCGGCTTCCTCCATCGCGTTGATGAAGACCTGCAGGCCGCCATACTCGGGGAAGTTGGTGCGCGAGGGGACGGTGACGCCCTCATAGGCGATGCGCACCACCTCGCTGCGGTCGGTAGCGTGGCTGAGTACCCAGCGCATATCCGGGTCACCCCAGGGGTCGACGGAGTGGTTGATGGCAATGCGTCGCGCGCAGGGTCCGAACCAGACGTAGGGCAGGTCTTGCGTCCAGGTGACGTAGTTCGGGTTCTGCGCGCGAATGACGTCCCAGGCGCCGACGGTGATGTCCATCACGCTGTCCAGCTGGTTGTCGATAGCCAGCAGCGAGCGCACGTCATCGTTGCCCGTGTGCACCCAGATCAGGCGCTTCGGCTCCGGCAGAGGGAAGTAGCCGCTGGCCGCGCCCCACCAGTTGTCGTCGCGGTCGTAGATGAACTCGTTCTCACTGGCGCTGACCATCTTGTAGGGGCCGCTACCCAGGGGATGACCGTTCTCCAGGTCGAAGTTGGCGTAGGCGAAAACATCTTCGATCTGCGACCAGTGGTGTTCCGGCATGGGCAGGAAGCTGCCGCCGATCTTCACCGAATAGTAGTCCAGTTGATAGCGCGGGTTGGGCTTGCTCAGATTGAATTGCACCGTCAGATCGTCGATCTTCTCTACCGACTCCGTCCAGCCCTGAATGGCCGCCGCCCGTGCCAGCCGACGCGTCTCGTCATTCAGCAGCAGGTTCACCGTCCAGACGACGTCATCGGCGTCAAGCGTCTCACCATCAGCCCACCAGGCGCCCTCACGAATCTTCAGCGTCCAGGTCATGAAGTCCTCGGAAGGGGTCATGCTTTCGCCGATCCAGGGCTCGATCTCGCCGCTCTCGTAATTCAGCACGAAAAGCGGGTCATAGACCACCTGACCGGTGCCCACGTTGCCGCCGGCCGACGAGCCACCGAACAACTGGTTGTGGCTGAAAGGGGCGCGGTTGGTGGCGGCGCCGCCATCAATGTCGAGGATGACGGTGTCCTCACGGGCCACTTCCGCCATGCCCTGCGCCGATACCATGCTGACTGAGAATGCCAGCAGCAGCAGCAACATCAGCCCGGAAAAACGAATACGCGAATGGTTCATGTTTGGCCTCCCAATAACAAGAATGTGTAGCGATTCTAGCGCGGCCTGTCGCAGGTGCAAATCACACGCGCCGGGAGCGCAGACCAGACCATCCGACAGAAGGCTGCGGCCCAACTCAGAATTCGATGTACTGTTTCCAGGAGTCCTGGCCGCTGCCAACCGCGATGACCAGGTAGCTCGTGCGCGGCGTGCGCGGTTCGCTGCGCAGCTTCATGCCGGCCTCGTGCGGCAGACGGTCGCCCTTGCGATGGTTGCAGGCCGTGCAGGCGCAGGCCGTGTTCGTCCACTGGTCGCGTCCGCCGCGCGAACGCGGCAGGATGTGGTCGATGGTCAGGTCGCTGCGCGCCAGCACCTTGCCCCTGTGCAGTCTGCCGGCGCGCGCGCCGCAGTAAATGCACGTGTAATTGTCGCGGATCATCACGCCCTTGCGACTCCAGCTGGCGCGGCGCCGCGGGACGTTGATGAAGGTGCGCAGGGCGATGACCGAAGGCACGGCGAAGCGCCGGCTCACCGTGCGCAGGAAGCGACCGCTCTCTTCCACGGTGAAGGCCTTGCCGGCCAGCAGGAGGTTCATGGCGCGCGGCACGGAGATGACGGCCAGCGGCTCCCAACTGCTGCCGTTGAGCAAGAGCACCCGTCCGTTGATCATTCCTCGCCCGCTCCGCTGATGATCGCCTGCATCGGGATTTTACTATAACTCGCGACGGCTTCAATCGCCTTTGCGCAGGGTCAACATCAGCGCGATACGCCCGCCCACGACCCTGGATGCCCTTCACAGTCGCCTCGCCTTCCGCCTGATTTCGACCATCGGGCCAGTCCGCAAGGGGGCGCAGAGTGGGCCGCTTTCCTGTCACGGACTTGCCCGGACTCACGCTTTACATTCCACCTCGCGGTCGGCATACTGGCGCGCAACGGCCACGACGGAGACAGTCCGTGGCGCAGGCGTCTTCAGGGAGCCGGGGTCCTGACTGCAAGCCCGGGCAGACGCGCAGCCGCGGAATTCCCTCCCGAGCCGACAGGGGAACGCCCCGCGACCGGGGCCAGTAGCCTGATCCGCCCGCCGGCGTTACCAGGCAACCAGAGCGGGTCGCCGCAGCGACCAACCAGGGTGGTACCGCGGGATTTCTGACTCCCGTCCCTGACCGGGGCGGGAGTTTTTTGTATCCCGCCACATGCGATCGGCAACAGGCATTTCTGCTCGACCTGCCGCAGGAGGAATGAGGAGAGGACCATGCTCGAAACGCTCGAAGGGCAGTACGCCGACGCCCTGGAGGCCCTCGCCGCCAGCGAAAGCAGCGAGGCGCTGGACGCCTGGCAGAGCGCCTGGCTGGGACGTCGCGGCGCCATCACCGCCAGCCTGCGCGCCACCGGCCAGTTGCCGCCGGAAGCGCGCGCCGCCTGGGGCAAACGCGCCAACGAGATCCGGCAGTTGCTGACCGAGGCGCACGCGGAGCGCGAGGAGGCCGTTCGCAGGGCCGAGCTGTTGCTCGACCTCGAATCCGGGTTTATCGACGTCACCTTGCCCGGCAGGCAGCTCCAGGCCGGCGGCCTGCACCCCTCCACCCGCATCCTGCGCGAATTCGCCCGCATCTGGGGGGAAATGGGATTCCAGGTCTATCGCAGCCGCGACGTCGAGACCGACGAGTACAACTTCCAGTACCTGAATTTCCCGCCGCACCACCCGGCGCGCGACATGCAGGACTCCTTCTACACGACCACGCCCGGCGTGATCCTGCGCACCCATACCTCGCCGGGCCAGATCCGCGCCATGCGCGATCTCGGCGCAGGCGGCACGCGTCCCCTGCGCGTCATCCTGCCCGGCATGTGCTATCGCTACGAGCAGATCACCGCCCGCAGCGAGGTGCAGTTCCACCAGGTGGAGGGCCTGGCCGTCGGCCGCGGCATCCGCATGACCGACCTGAAGGGCACGGTTGCGGCCTTCGCCCGCCGCATGTTCGGCGGAAACGCGCGCGTCCGCTACCGCGCCTCCTATTTCCCCTTCACCGAACCGAGTATGGAGATCGACGTCGAGTGCTTCCTCTGCGGCGCTGCCGGTTGCCGCGTCTGCAAGTACAGCGGCTGGCTGGAGATCGCCGGCAGCGGCATGGTGCATCCCACAGTGCTGCGCAACGGCGGCTACGACCCGTCGGAGTGGAGCGGTTTCGCCTTTGGCATGGGGCCGGAACGCAGCGCCATGTTGCGCCACGACATCCATGACATTCGCTATTTCTGGGGCAACGATTTGCGTTTCCTGGAGCAATTCTGATCCGGCACTTCGGACCCGCGCAGGAGGCCGCCATGCCCGCCATTCCGATATTTTTCGCCATCTGGTTGATGTCCGCCCACGTGCGCCGGGCCGCATGGCGGGCGCTGCAGGAGCCGCGCACCCGCGGCCTGGTCTACGCCACCCTGCTCATCATCGTCCTCGGCGCCGTCTTCTACCGCACAGTCGAAGGCTGGCGCTGGCTCGACGCCTTCTACTTCACCATCATCACCCTGACGACCGTGGGCTATGGCGACCTCGCCCCGCAGAGCGACGCCGCCAAACTCTTCACCATGTTCTATATCCTCGTCGGCCTCGGCATCATCGGCAGTTTCGTGGCGCTGATCGCCGAAAACCGCGCCTTCGGCCCGACTCTGCCCGGCGGGCCGGGCCTGTTGCGCCGATCGCCCGCGGAGGACGCCTGATGTCTTTGCTCCGCCACCGCCACCTGACCCTGTAAGGAGAAATCATGCTGGTCCCCCTTTCCTGGCTGCGCGACCTGGTCGACGTCGACGTTCCGGCTGAATGGCTGGCCGAACGTCTGACCCTGGCCGGCCTTGAGGTCGCCGCCATCAACTACCTTGGCCTGCCCCAGGCCGCGGTCGAGGGCGTGCGCTGGCCGCCCTCGGACCATCTGGTCTGGGACCGCGACAGGCTGCTGCTGGGCGCCATCCGCGAGCTGCGCGCCCACCCCAACGCCGATCGTCTCGTGCTCGCCATGGTCGATTATGGCGGCGACACCCTGGAGCAGTGCGTCACCGGCGCGGCCAACCTCTTTGAATTCAGGGGCGCAGGGCCGCTCGAGCCGCCCCTGTGGGCGCCTTTCGCCATGGAAGGCGCCGAATTGTGGGACGGCCACAGCGAGACGCCCAAACGCCTGCGGCTAAGGGAACGCGCCCTGCGCGGCATAACCAACCGCAGCATGGTCTGCTCCGAAAAGGAGCTGGGCCTGTCCGACGAGCACGAGGGCATCCTGCTGCTGGAGAACGACGGCAGCTTTCGCCCCGGCACGCCCCTGCAGGACGTCCTTGGCGACGTGGTGTTCGACATCGAACTGACGCCCAACCTGGCGCGCTGCTTCAGCATCCTGGGGGTCGCGCGCGAGGTCGCCGCCCTGCTTGACAAGCCGCTGCGCGTGCCCGCCGCGGATGTTCTCGCCGAAGGGCCTCCGATCGAGGGTCAGGCCGCCATCCGCATCGGGGAGCCGGCGCTGAACCCCCGCTTCACCCTCGCCCTGCTGCGAGACACGCGGGTCGGGCCTTCGCCCCTGTGGCTGCAGCAGCGCCTGCGCCTGGTGGGTCAGCGGCCCATCAACAACATCGTCGACGTCACCAACTACATCACCTTCGAGCTGGGCCAGCCCCTGCATGCCTTCGACTACGACAAGTTGCTGGCCCGCGCCGACGGCGCCCCGCCCACCATCGCGACGCGCCGTGCGCAACCCGGTGAGACCCTGACGACGCTGGAAGACGCCCGCCGCGACCTGGATGCGCACGACATCATCCTGCTGGATTCCGCCGGCATCCTTAGCCTGGGGGGCATCATCGGCGGCGCCGATACGGAGATCGACGAAAACACCCGCAACGTGCTGCTCGAGGCCGCCAACTGGAACCCCGTCAACATCCGCCGCACGATGCAGTCGCAAAAGGTCATCACCGACGCCGGCGTTCGTTTCAGCCGCGGCGTCCACCCGGCCGTCGCGGCGAAGGGGGTCAGGCGCGGCATCGAACTGATGCGCCGCCACGGCGGCGGTACGGTCGCCGCCGGCATCCTCGACGACTATCCCCTGCCGCCGGAGCCGGTGCAGGTCACGCTGACCGTCGCCGAGATCCAGCGCATCATGGGCGTGGACTTCACGGCGGAGGAAGCCGCCACCATCCTGCGCCGACTCGAATTCGCGGTCAACGTGGGGGAGAATCAGCTGGAGGTAAGGGTGCCGGAGCACCGCCTCGACGTCAGCGGCGAAGCCGTCACCGGCCAGGCCGACCTGATTGAGGAACTGGCGCGCATCTACGGTTATGACCGCATCCCGGACAGCATGGTCGACGATGAATTGCCGCCCCTGCAGGCGGACCTGGCGCTGGAGCATGAGGAGTTGCTGCGCGACCTGCTGGCGACCCTGGGTCTGCGCGAAAACATCAGCCACCGCTTCACTTCACCGGAACGCGAGGCCCTGCTAACGCCTGGCGGCGGCCCCGGTTTTCATACGCTGCCCTACGTCGAACTGCTCAACCCCGTCGCGCCGGAAAAGCGCGTGCTGCGCCATACCCTGCTCACGCAAATGCTTGACAACGCCGCCGCCAACGCGCGCTGGCGCGAGACCCAACAGGTCTTCGAGATCGGCCAGGTCTACCTGCCGCAGGCGGGCGAGGAGCTGCCCCGCGAGCCGCGTCGTCTGGCCCTGCTCATGACCGGCCGGCGCCGCCTGCCGGACTGGCAGGACGACTTCGACGACGCTCAACTGGACTTCTTCGATCTCAAGGGCGTGCTTGACCGGCTGCTGG
>DAOUIB010000420.1:0-4736 GCA_034428275.1 Anaerolineae bacterium | reverse complement strand
GGCGCGCGGCAAGACGTCGTCGAAGGCGTAGACCTTGACGTCCTGCGCGTATAGTCTGCGCCAGGGGTCCGGCGTCAGCTGGCGGAAGTCGCCGCTGGCTGTGTCGACCAGGCTGGCCGCGACGATGCCGCCCGCGACGTCGCTGCGCAACTCGATGCGTTGCGGCGCCATGGCTTCGTCGGGTCGCAGGCGCCAGTGCTGCAGGTCGTAGACGGGGACGGCAGCGCTGATGACGGCCAGCGGGCGACTCTCGCCCGCCGCATCGACGAAGAAGGCGGCGGGCGTAGTGCCCGCTTCGACCAGCAGGTCGAGGGCGTCGGCGCTGAAGTCGTCGGGGTTGGCGGCGCGGACGCTGGATGCCAGCCCGGCCAGTTGCGCCAGCTGGGTATCGAAGCGCACACCCTCATGCCACAGTTCCTGGGTGCGGTCGCTGACGAGATAGCGTACATTGCCCAGTTGCAGCCAGCGCCTGTCCGGCAGGCAGACGCGGCGGCAGACTTCTTGAATCGCTCCCAGCGACAAATGCAGCCGGCCGTCGGGGTGCGGTTCTTCGGCCAGCAACTGGCTGAAGGCGCTGTACCAGCGCGTGGGCAGCAGGCCGCCGCCGAAGCCATCCATGCCCGGCAGACCGCGCCCCAGCGCCAGGTTCGGCGTCAGGACCTCCTGGCTCTTGAGCGCCACGAGGTCCTGGCGGGCGGCAAGGGGCGACAGCCCCAGGGCCGCGTGGCGGGCCCGCTGCGCCTCCTGGTCCGCCGTCTCAAACAGCAACTCGCTGATCGTCAGAAAGCGTTCCGGCGGCGTCAGGTCCTCGTTCCAGGCGCGCAACTGGCCTGCGGTGGGACGCTCTTCGCTCCAGGTCTCGGGCGGCACCAGGTGGTTGAAGGGCAGGGCGCGGCCCGCCAGGAAAAGCTCGGCGGTCAGGGCGACCAGGAGCAGCGCGCCGCCGCGCCCGGGCCCCAGGCGCGGCAGGGCGCGCAGCAGAGACAACAGGGCCAGCAGGGCCAGGGCCCAGGCCAGCCAGGTGCGGGGCGTGGGCGCGGCCGGGCCGATCACCGCCGCGGGGTAGTGGACGACGAGGGGGCTGGCGAGCATCAGGGCCAGCAGGATGAGCGCGACCGCGGCGAGCTGTCTGGCACGCGGTCGCCATGCGCCATGCAGCAGGGTCTGCAGGGCGATGCCGCCCAGCATGGCGCTGCCCATGGCGAAGAGCAGCAGCCAGCGCGCCGGCACGCGAAAGAGGTTGAAGCCGGGCAGACGCGCCAGCACGACCCACAGCGGGTTGAATTCGCCGAGCGCCAGCAGCAGACCGACCAGCGCGAGCACGAGCCACAGCGTCCGCTCGCGGCGCAGCCCCGTTCCACGCGGCAGGAACAGCGTCAACAGCGCCAGGCCCAGGCCGATCACGCCGCCGTAGGCCACGAACTCGCCGAAGAGCAGGCCGTCGTAGCCGGGCAGCAGGCCGCGGGCGGCCACCAGCGGATTGAAGGAAAAGGCCAGCACCTCGTCGGGCGAGAGGCCGCCGCTGCGCTGCGACTGTCCGCTGAGCTCCAGCGTCGGCAGCAACTGTGGCATGGTCAACAGCAGCGCCAGGGCCAGCGCGGGCAGCAGCTTCAGCAGGGCGCGCGCCACACGTCGCAGTCTGTCGGGGGCCGCCGCCGTGCCGGCCTGCAGCGCGGCCGTCAGCGCCAGGCCGGCCGCGCTGATGAAGGTCGTCTGGGTGTGCCCGCTGAGGAACTGCAGCGCAAGGCCCGCCGCCAGCAGCAGCAGGCAGGTACGGCTGCCCTGCAACGCGCGCAGCAGCCACAGCAGCAGCCAGGGCAGCCAGGCGATGCCCTGCAACTGGTTGATTTGCTCGACCTGCGCGCCGACGAAGCCGCCGAGGCCGAAAAGCAGCGCCGCGCCCAGGGCGGGCGTGGTGTCGAGTCGGCGACGCGCCAGGCGGTAGGCGCCCCACAGGGCGAGGAAGACGTGCAGCAGGGCGCTGAGGCGGATGCCGTCGGGCGCGTCCAGCGGCAGCAGGGGCCAGTTGAACGGATAGAAGGTGCCCGCCTGGGGGTTGGCCAGCAGGGGCACGCCCATGAAGATGTCGGGCGACCACAGAGGCAGCTCGCCGGCCATCAGCGCCGCGTTGCGCGCCGTCCACCAGGGGTAAAAATAATTGAAGGCGTCGCCGCGCCCGAGGATGAGGCCGCTGAAGGCCAGTGGCGCCAGATGCAATAGCGTCAGCGCCAGCAGCAGCAGCGGGACGCCCGCGGCGCGCAGTTGCGGGGAGTGGCGCATCGGCACTCCGGCTTGCGGTAAACTGGGCGCCGAGTCTACAGGCAAGCGAGCCCCTTGGCGAACAGGGGCGGAGGCGACCATGTTGCGCGGCATTTCCCCGTTGATTTCACCCGAGCTGCTGGACGTGCTCTACCGCATGGGCCACGGCGACGAACTGGTGCTGGCCGACGCCCACTTTCCGGGCGAGTCGGTCGGGCAGCGCGTGCTGCGGGCGGACGGGCTGCGCGTGGCGCCCCTGCTGGACGCCATTTTGCCGCTCTTCGTGCTGGACAGTTACGTCGATGATCCCCTGCTGATGATGGCGCCGGTGCCGGGCGATGATTTCGATCTCTCCGTCGAACGCAGCTTTCGGGCCGCCATCGATCGCCACGCGCCGGGAACACCGGGTATTGCCCTTCTCGAGCGCTTCGCCTTTTACGAGCGCGCCCGCGCGGCCTACGCCGTGGTGATGACCGGCGAGACGGCCAAATACGGCAACATCATCCTGGCCAAGGGCGTGACGCCGGTGGCCGACTGAAAGGGAGCAGACATGAAGCGCTTCAGGGACAGGGTCGCGGTGGTGACCGGCGGCAGCACGGGTATCGGCCGGGCCTGCGCGCAGGAGTTCGCGGCGGAGGGCGCCGCGGTGGTGATCGCCGATGTCAACGAAGAACAGGGTCAGGAACTGGCGGCCTCGATTGAAGCGGTGGGCGGACAGGCGCAGTTTCAGCGCACGGACGTCGCGCAGGAAGAGTCGGTGGCGCGCATGGTCGCGGCGGCCTGCGAGCGCTTCGGCGGCGTGGACTGTCTGGTCAACAGCGCCGCCGTCCAGACCTACGGCTCGGTGGTCACGACGGACGAAGACACCTGGGACCGCACCATCGACGTCAACCTGAAGGGCATCTACCTGGCGGCGCGCCACTGCATCCCCGCCATGACGGCGCGCGGCGGCGGCGCGGTGGTCAGCATCGCCTCGGTGCAGGGCATCATGAGCCAGCCGGACGTGGCCGCCTACGCCGCCACCAAGGGCGCGATCATCGCCATGACGCGCAGCATGGCGCTGGACCACGCGGGCGCGGGCGTGCGCGTTAACGCCATCTCGCCCGGTTCGATCGACACGCCTATGCTGCGCGAGTCGGCGCGTCTCTTCAATCCTGACGCCGTCGATGAGACCGTGGACTCCTGGGGCGATCTGCATCCCCTGGGGCGGGTGGGGCAGCCGCGCGAGATCGCGCGCGTAACGCTCTTCCTGTGCAGCGAGGACGCTTCCTTCATGACCGGCGCCAACGTCGTCGTCGATGGCGGCCTGTCGATCGGCCTGTTCAGCCCCGCCGGGGACTAGCCGTCAGGGTCCGCGCCGCCGGTCTTGCGACCGAGCAGGACGGCGTCCGCGTCCAGAGCGAGCAACCAGTCCGCCAGGGCGTTGGTTGCGAAATGCAGGCCCTCTGTGGCGCGCGGGTGGCCGTAGGTGGCCGGCTGCAAGGTGTACTCGCCGGGCCGGTTGCGTCGCTCCAGCAGCAGCAGGGCCAGGTGCTGGTCGATGTTGGGCTCCTTGACGTAGACGTCGAAGAGCAGCGAACGCTCGCCGAGGAAGACGCGGCTGCAAGTGACGTGCGTCGCGCCGCTGTGCCACTGCAGGGGTTCGAAGCAGGCGCGCATGGCTTCCAGGGAAAGCGGGCTTTGCAGGAGGACGTGCGGCATGGGCAACTCCTTCGCGCACGGCGCCGTCGGCGGCGGCAACTCGTTGCGGCGCCAGACCATAAAATAACAACAGCGGCCCTCCGCGCGCGCGACGCGTTCGTAGCGGGTGACGACGCGACCCGGCAGCGACCCCGCCCAGGGCGCGTCCAGCCGGTTGTCGAGGCCGGGCGTGGCGGCCAGCAGTTCATGGCTCATCTCCGCGTAGGCGCGGATGTCGGTGGCCAGGGTGAGGTCGGCGCCGGGCCGCAGGCGATTGACCAGCAGGTCGAGGGTATCGCGCTGCATCAGGCGGCGATGGCGGTGGCGCTTGCGAAACCAGGGATCGGGGAAGTTGACGTGTACCTCGTCGATCGAGGCCGGCGTGAAGAGGAATTGCAGGGCCGTCTCGGCCATGCCGTGGATGAGACGCACCTGGCGCAGGCCCTCGCGCTCGACATTGCGCTCGACGCGGGTCAGGCAGCGGTTGGAGATCTCGAGGCCGACGAGGTTGGCGTCGGGTCGCTGGCGCGCCAGATGCAGCAGGAAGTGCCCCTGGCCGAAGCCGATCTCCAGGATTAGCGGGCGTTCGGCGCCGAAGAGTCCCGCCCAGTCCGTCGGCCAGGGCAGGCGGCGCAGGTTCAGTCGTCGCAAGCGTCCGGCTCCGGCGCGGCGTTCAGGGGCGGCCCTTGCAAGAGGCTGAAGCGGTTGGCGGCGTTGTCCGGGCCGTCGGCGCACCAACTGGCAATCTCGACCAGGCCCGTCACGTCGACCAGCGCCTGGTGCTCGGCGGCGTCGCA
>DAOUIB010000419.1:0-4054 GCA_034428275.1 Anaerolineae bacterium | reverse complement strand
CTGCCACGCGGGTACGGCGCCGATGAGGACGCGCTGCAGCATCGCCAGCGGCGCGGTGAGGGGAAAGAGACTGAGTGCCAGCGCCAGCGGGCTGTCCGGAGCCTCGATGAAGGCCGTGCTGACCCACAGGGGTATCACGGCGGGCAGGGTGAAGATCACGGCGTATTGCGGGCCCTCGCGCATCGAGGCCGACAGCGCGCCCAGGATGCCGTAGGCGCTGGCGAAGAGCAGGTAGGCCAGCAGGAAGTAGACCAGCATCAACGGCAAGGCGCCCTCCGGCAGGACGTACTGCGCCAGGGCGGCCAACGCGCCCTGCAGGGGCAAACGTTGCAACACCAGCAATATGCCCGCCAGCCAGAAGAGCAATTGCAGCAGGCCGAGCGTCCCGTAGGCCAACACCTTGCCGGCAAACAGTTGTCCGGGCCGCAGGGTGGAGAGCAGAATCTCGATGACCCGCGTCTCCTTTTCCTCAATGACGCCCTGCAGCAGGTAGCCGCTGGTCATGAACAGGCTGAACATCAGGGCCATGACGAAGGGGTAAATCACCAGCAGGGCCAGTTCGTCACGCGCCCCGCCCAGGCCGGGCCCACCGGATGACCCCGCATCCTGCTCGCGCACGACGTTCAGCCGCAGGGGCCGCTCCAGGCGCGCCAGCAGACTGGAATCCAGCTCGTCGGCCAGCGACGTCAGGATATGCCTGCGAATCGCGCCGCGACTCATCTCGCTCAGGTTCAGGGCCGGCATCTCCTGGTAGACCACTCCCCTTTCCAGGTAGTCGCCCGGGATGTGATACCAGCTGCTGATGTCGCCACGCTCCAACGCCTGCGACGCCGCTGCTTCATCCGCGAAGAGCTGCAAGTCTTCTGCGGCGGGGAACAACCCGGTCTCATCCACAAGGCCGCGCCGGCCGCTGCCGGAGGACCCCAATGCCGGAGCGCTGATTCCCGGCAGATTCACGCCCGGCAGGGCGCTGTCCAGATTCAGTCCCTGCGCCCCCTCGAGGACCAGCAGGGCCAGCAAGGGGAGGCCAATGGCCGCCAGTTGCCAGGTCCGCCGCCGCAAATTGCGGCGCATCTCAAAGCGAAACACCTGCCACACGGGTCCTGTCACGCCCCACCCCCGCCCTGCGCCGGACTGCGCAGCAGGCGCCACAGGCGCCGGGGCGTGGGACGCACGCCGTAGAGCAGTGTGGACCAGCGAAACAAACGCGCCGCCAGGGGTACGGCAGCCACGAGAGACAGGGCCAACAGTGTGAGACTCAACGCCAGTTGCCAGACCGGCAGCGAACCCATGCCCATCCGAATGATGGCGGTCAGGGGCGCCGTCAGGGGGAAGAGCGTCAGCGCCACGCTGATCGTTCCCTGGGGGTCTCCGAGCAACACGGCGTAGGCGATGAAGGGCACTACGGTGACCAGGGTCAGGCCCCCTGCCAGTTGACGGCTCTCCTGCTCACTGTCGCTGATGGAACCGATACTGACGAAAATGGTGGCGTTCAGGAAATAACTGAGCAGGAAGTAAACAAAGGTGATCAGCAGGGTATCCGCTGGCAGTTCGAAGGCGACGTTGACCGGCGATTCCGGCCCCAGGGCGCGCGCGGCAAGGGCGGCGGCCAGCCAGACGGCGAGTTGCGTCAGGCCGACGCAGGCCGGGCCAAGGATTTTCCCCAGCATCAATTGCCAGGGCGATATGCTGGTAATCAGAATCTCCAGCACGCGGCTGCCCTTCTCCTCCACAAGGCTGGCGATGAGATAGCCGCTGGTCGTTTGCATTGCGACGAAAAAGCCGAGGGCGTAAAGGAACTGGACCATGAAGGCGCCACCGGCATCGCCGGCGCCGAGGTCCATGCCTGAAGCGCGAACGCGCAGCTCCACCGGCTGCGCCAGGCGGGCCGGCGGCAGGCGACTGCCGGCCTGCAGGGCGAGGTTTTCGCGCAGAAAGGCGGCCATGGAGTCTTCCAGCGTTTCACTGTCCGGCAGGCGCGTGTACAGCGTGACCGAGCCGCTGTCGAGATAGTCCGCCGGGATCAGAAACCAGGAATCCAGCTGGCCCTCACCCCAGGCGGCGCGAGCCAGCGATTCTGTTTCAAATGGCCGAAACGGCTCCGGCTGGCGGATCACACCCGCCAGGTCGACGTAGCCGGTTTCGCCTGGCAGGAAGGTGCTGGCCGGGCCTGCACCGTCTATGGCCTCAAACACCACCGTGACCAGCAGCAAGGCCATCAGCGGCACGCCAAAGGTGGCGAACAGGAATCCCTTGCTGCGCAAGACCGTGAAATACTCCCGTCGCGCCACCAGCAGGGCCAGTCGCATCAGCGGCCTTCAACGACGCGAATGAAGATTTCGCTCAATCCTGGCGTCGCCAGTTCAAAGCGGCGTACGTGCATGTCGCCCGCAGCGGCAATCGCGGCCAACAGCGAATCCGGGGAGCTTTCCGGCTCCAGCTGCAACAGCGCTTCGCCCGGTCTGTCACCCGCCTCCACGGCGCGAACGCCCGCCAGCCGCGACCAGTCGCCCTGACCTTCTACCAGGAGCGCATGGCTGGCGAACTGGCGTCGTATGTCCGCCACAGGACCGTAGAGCTTCTGCCGGCCCTCGCTGATCATCAACAGGCGGTCGGCCATGGCCTCCACCTGGTGCATCTGGTGCGTACTCATGACAATGGCCACGCCCCGGGTGCGCATCTCGCGCAGCAGGGTCTCCAGCACCTGGGTATTGACCGGGTCCAGCCCCGAAAAGGGCTCATCGACGATGATGAGTTCCGGCTCGTGCAGGACGGTGACGGCAAACTGCACCTTCTGTTGCATGCCCTTGCTCAATTCCCGCACCTTGCTGCCCGCATGGCCGTCCAGGTCCAGGCGCTCCAGCAGCGCCAGACTGCGAGAGCGCGCCGCCCTGGCGTCCATGCCCTTCAACTGGCCGAGATAGGCCATCACCTCCAGCACGGGCGCGTTGCGATACAGGCCGCGCTCCTCCGGCAGATAGCCGATGCGCCGGGCGATGTCGGCGCCGGGCGCCTGGCCCAGGACGGAGATGCTCCCGCCGTCCGGCCGCAGAATGTCGAGAATCATGCGTATGGTGGTCGTCTTGCCGGAGCCGTTGGGACCCAGCAGGGCGAAGACCTCGCCGCGTTCGACGCGGAAGTCGAGGCCATCCACCGCCCTTGTCCTGCCGTAACTCTTACTGATGTCCCTGGCGACTATGGCGGCTTCAACGGAGGACATGGGGCGCTCCCGTCAACCCGTACAGGAAAAGACTCCCTGGTACATCCCGCAGCCTTCCGCGCCGTAGATCGTGCGATAGACGTGATGGATGCCATACAGGAGTTGCACGTAGTTGCGCGTGCTGGCGATGTCAATGGCCTCAAGGAAGCGGTCGGCGTCACCGCCGGAGGCTTCCTGCCACTGGATGGCGCGGCCCGGCCCGGCGTTGTAGCCCGCCAGCGCGACCAGCGGGTTGCGGTTGAAGCGTTGCAATTGCTCGGCCAGATACCAGGCGCCAAAGGTGATCGAGGCCTGGGGCCGAAACAGGTCGCTGTGTTGATAGTCAGGCCAGTTGATCTGGCCGGCGATGTAGTCGCCGGTCGGCGGGATGACCTGCGTCAGGCCCTTTTCGCCGGCGGCGGCTTCCGCCCAGGGGTCAAACAGACTTTCCAGCCGGATCAACGAAAAGAGCAACAGCGGGTCCATGCCATGTTCCCTGGCCGCGGCCAGCACCTGGTCCAGCCAGTAGACGGGATAACGCAGACGCGCCAGCCAGCGCGGCGCATCCACGGTGGCGACCTCGGCCGACTTCAACACGTTGGCAGCGGCAAAAATCGAGCTGTAGTAGTCCCCCAGCCCACGAAGATGCACGGCCAGCTGGTAAGAACTCAGGCCGTCGCCGCTGCTCTCGTTGATAAGGTGAAAGAACTCGTCCCGCGCCTGGTCGGTCAGCCCCAGCGACCACAGTGCCGTGCCGCGACGGAGCCTTTCGTCAGCCAGCAGCTCCGGCGCCGCCGGCCACAGCGGGTCCGCCTGTTCAATGTCGAAGGTCGCGCGCAGCCAGTCTTCCGCCTC
>DAOUIB010000418.1:0-4407 GCA_034428275.1 Anaerolineae bacterium | reverse complement strand
CGCCGCCTGTACCCTCCGGGAGCCGCAGCAGCCGACAATTCTTGCGTTTCGCTCCCAGCAACCCGAGGGCGTCGTCGTCGAAGTCCGGCGCGACGATGGCCTCTACAAATGTCTTGCCGAGCGCAGCAATGAAGGTTGCGCTCACAGGGCGATTGGATGCCAAAACGCTGCCAAAGGCCGACAGGGGATCCGCAGCCAGCGCCCGTTGACAGGCCATCGCCAGGTCTTGATCGCTGGCGAGACCGATGGGGGACAGGTGCTTGACAACGGCAACGGTGGGCGTGGGAAAGTCCCGGACTGCGCGCGCGGCGGCGTCGAGGTCCAGATAATTGTTGTAGGAAAGTTGCCTCTGTCCGCCAAGCAATTCGCCGCCCAGGGGGCCGGCGCCCGGAGCCAGGCTGTACCAGGCGGCCTGCTGATGAGGGTTCTCTCCGTAGCGCAGGACCTCCGACCTGTAAAACGTTTGTGTCAACCTGGCGGGCGTTGTCCCGGCTTGCGTCGCCTCCTGGCCTTCCTGCTGCAGCCGGGAGAAAATGGCTGCGTCGTAGGCCTGCGTCAACTCGAAGACCTTGTTGGCGAGAGAGCGACGCGTTGCCAGGTCGACCTCCGTACCGGCGCTCAGGGCCTCTTCAATCAACCCGTAGTCTTCCGGGTCGCACAGGGTGATCACGCGGCTGAAATTCTTGGCGGCAGCCCGCAGCAAGGCCACGCCGCCGACGTCGATTTGTTCGATGGCGTCTTCCAGGGTGCTGTCCTGCCGCGCGCTGACCTCCCGGAAGGGGTAAAGGTTGCAGACCACCAGGTCGATCGGCGCAAAACCGGCCTGCTCCAGTTCAGCCAGATCGGCAGCCCTGTCTCGCGCCAGGATGCCGGCGTGCAGGGCGGGATGCAGGGTCTTGACGCGACCGCCAAGCAACTCCTGTTGACCGGTCAGAGCGTCGACCGGCGTCACGGGCAGTCCCGCCTCTGACAGCGTTCGGGCGCTGCCGCCGCTGGCAATCAGCTCATAGCCGGCTGTGACGAGGGACCGCGCAAGGTCGATCAGTCCGCTCTTGTCAGAAACACTCAGCAAGGCGCGTGGCAAGGTAGACCTCCCTGTGAACAGCGACAGCAGTATAGCCCGCTTTGCAGACTTGAGTCAGTCTGCTTCCGGCTGAACAGTGGCCGTTTGCAGGGTGACGGCGTTCAGGTACAATCGCCGCGCGTCAGGCGGGCAGGGGACGGGCAATGGCGGACGACATGTACATTCTTGATCGCAGGGATGCCAGGGCCACGCCGCATCTGGAACAATACGCTCCGGTCTGGCTCGTCGATCAACGCATGGTGGCGGAAGATGACGCCGTACTGTTCAACGTTGTCTTTCAGCACCACTTGTACGGCTGGGTCAACCGGCGCTACAAGTTCGATGCATTCAACGACGTGCTCTACCACATGGGCCAGACCAGCGTCGGTGAAGAAGACGCGCTGGATCTGCAGGAAAGCGCCCCCTGGATCCCGGCGACTGTTGCCGACATTCCCAATTCCTACGGCGGCTAATCCGCCGACTTACAGCGCTCTGGCGTAGAGGTTGTAGACGGCCTCGTCGCGCCCGCCCATCTGGTACTTGTAGGTCTCGTTTCCCTGAAGGAAATCAAAACGACTCATGCCCTGTTCAATGGAGTGGCGGATATTCCACGCCAACAGGACAATGCCCGGGCTTAGATGACCCCAGGTATCGGGTCGCAGACCGGAGTTGTAAACGAGCATTTCATTGTTGCAGACGAAATTGAGGTAACTCGCCGCGCGTTGACCGCCAATGGTCAGAAAACTGAGGCGCAGCCAGCCACGATCCATCATGACGGCCGCTATATTTCGGAAAAAGTCGCGGTTGCCGGGGCCGTCGAGAAAACTGCTTTTGGCGTGGTCACTGGCGGCCATCAACTCCAGAAAGTGCCCCATCTCCGTGTCGAGATCGTGTTCAGGTCCAACAAGATACCAGTCCACGTCGAGCGCCGGAGCCTGGGCGCGGCGCAGCTTGCGACGCAATTCATGCCGCTGTTTTTTGTCCAGCGAGCTGATGTAATCGCTCCAGGTGGCCGGCAATTCAACGACGGGACAAACATCTTCCTGCCGAACCTCGACCGTGAATCCGCGACGCCCCAGCAGCTGCGGCAAGGACTTCAGGACTGGCGACGCTTCGGGCACGTTGCAGATTTCGATACGGTCGTACAGCGGCTGCATGGCGCAGACCTGGTCAACGACGGCGGGCAGAAGGTCGTCGAGCGCTTCACGATCAACGATGATGTCGAGGTAATCGGTAACTTCCTTGCAACCCACCAGCGACAACACCCTTTCGCCGTCGACGTCATCGATGAAGAGGGGAGCGATCGCCAGCAAACGGCCACCCGCGTCGCGCCAGGTCAGCACGCGCAGCGGGCCGGGGTCAAAGGCGTACCACCAGTTGGCCTGCCATTCCAGCGTGCTGAAAATACGATTGGACGCGCTGCGGCTGACCAGCGCATTCCATTCGCGCTCCAGCCGATCGAATACCTCAGGCGAGTTGTGAATCTCGAAATTCAACTGCCCGGCGTCCTTCCTGACGTCGTAGACCTGTCCCTGTATTGTACAGGCGTATCCGGTTCAAATGAAGTTGGAGAAACAAAAGCCGCCCGGAGGGCCGGGCGGCTTCCCTTGCGTAGACCTCGCTCAGGCCTGCAGTTTCATCTGGTGCTCGAGGCGGTACTGATAGTCCAGCGACTCCCGCGTGGCGGGGTCAAAGAGATGGATGTTGTCAATGTTGACAGCGATCTTCAGACGGTCACCAACCACGGCGTCGCAGCGCGGATCCATGCGCGAGATGAAGCTGGCGCCCTTTTCGTTGAGGTAAACCACAACCTCGTTGCCCATCTGCTCAACCACGTCGACGTTGGCTTCCAGTTCCCAGGGCGAAATGCCCGCGGGCAGGTAACGGGAGTCGTGGATGTCCTCGGGGCGAATGCCCAGAATGACTTCCTTGCCGGCGTGGCTGCGGAAGGCGGCGGCATGCGCCGGGTCGATCTTGATTGAGACGGCGCCGGCATCGACGGTGAGGGCCTCGCCTTCGGCAATCAGGGTGCCATCGAAGAAGTTCATGGCCGGGCTGCCGATGAATCCGGCGACGAAGATGTTTGCCGGGTTGGTGTAAAGCATCTGCGGCGTGTCGACCTGCTGGATGATGCCTTCATTCAGCACGCAAATGCGCGTGCCCATCGTCATGGCTTCGACCTGGTCGTGCGTCACGTAGATGAAGGTGGTCTGCAGGCGCTGGTGCAGCTTGGCGATTTCTGCGCGCGACTGAACGCGCAGCTTGGCGTCCAGGTTCGAGAGCGGCTCGTCAAGCAGGAAAACCGCCGGCTCGCGCACGATGGCGCGCCCCACGGCCACGCGCTGACGCTGCCCGCCCGACAACTGCCGCGGGCGACGGTCCAGCAGGTTGATGCCCTTGTCTTCCTCAATGAGGCCCAGGCTGCGGGCCGCCTCGTTCACGCGACGGTCGATTTCCTGCTTGGGCGTCTTGCGCAGGCGCAAACCGAAGGCCATGTTGTCATAGACCGTCATGTGCGGGTACAGGGCGTAGCTCTGGAAGACCATGGCCACGTCGCGATCCTTGGGCGCGACGTTGTTCACCACGCGGTCGCCAATCAAAATCTCGCCCGCCGTCACTTCCTCAAGACCGGCCAACATACGCAGGCTGGTAGACTTGCCGCAGCCGGAGGGGCCGACGAAGACGAGGAATTCCTGATCCTGGATCTCCAGGTTCATGTCCGTGATGACGACCGTATTGCCGAACGATTTGTGTACGTTGCGATAAGTTACACTGGCCACTGAAGATCCTCCATCACACAGGCTAAGCCACTCGAACAGGTAAGCATTTGTAGAATCTGCCCAAAAAAGTTGCCAGGTGCAAATTCCCCTTAACACCAGCAAAAAGTATAGACAGTCGCTCTCTCGAATGCAAATTTTGCCTGCGAGTCAACCGGGTCGCCGCCCGGTACGCTAAAATGCCCACAGTTCAGGGATGACCAGGGTAGCCATGGTACAGGAAATCAACGCGGAGATTGTGAGCATCGGCACCGAATTGCTACTCGGTGAAATCACCGACACCAATTCCGCCTACATTGCCAGGGAGTTGCGCGATATCGGTGTCAGTGTGTATCGCATGACCACGCTGGGCGACAACGAGGGGCGGATTACCCGCGAGATTCGTCAGGCCATGGCGCGCGCCGACGTGGTAATTACGACGGGCGGGCTGGGTCCTACGGTGGACGACGTGACCCGTCAGGCGGTCGCGGCTGCCACCGGCCGTGACCTCGTATTCCACCAGTCTCTGCTGGATGACATCGCCGCCCGCTTCGCCGGTTTTCGCTCCAACATGACGAAGAACAACCG
>DAOUIB010000417.1:0-2243 GCA_034428275.1 Anaerolineae bacterium | reverse complement strand
ACAGTTATGTACAAGGCAAGGTTGTCTGGCACATTGAATCCTGGCTTATGCGTGGCAGACTGCCGGGCTATATGGTTGGCCCTGAGTTGACGCATCGTCTGGGCGACTGGGTATGTCAGCCAGACGTGTCGGTCGCCCGACTGGCTGATGAACCCTACCCGGAACATGCACCCTTGCTGGCCGTCGAAATCCGTAGCAATTACAACACCTGGCGCGAGATGCGCACGAAAGCCGCGCGTTACCTGGAATACGGCTCGGCGATGGTCTGGCTGGTCGATCCCCGCCGGCAGACGCTCGAGCTGCACCAACCCGACGCGTCGCCGCAAATGCTCAGCGGCGACGACGCTATCGAGGGCGGAGACGTGCTGCCCGGCTTCCGCGTCACCCTGAGCGAACTGTTCCCCGACTAAACTTCGTCGCCGTCCGCAATCCACATCGTGCTACACTTGAAGCCAGCAAGTCGCAGGAGGCCACGATGGCCGTCGCCACCCGCATGAGCATGGACGAATTCGTCGCGCTGGTTGAGCGCTGCCCCGACCGCTACTTCAAATTCGACTCCAGGGGAGCCGTCGTCGAAATGTCACCGAAAGCGATTCATGGCCTTCGCCAGATGGACATCGGAATCCTGCTAAACGATTGGTTAAGGCGTGGCTGGCTGCCTGGATACCGTCCTGCCTCAGAGGTTGCGCACGACCTCGGCGGCTGGCACTGTCGCCCGGATGTCGTACTAATGCGCAGGGACAGCGACCCCATTCCGCGCGAGGCGCCGCGTCTGGCCGTGGAGATCCGCAGCGACAGCAACACCTGGCCAGAGTTGCGGCGCAAGGCTGCCCGCTATCTGACGGCGGGCACGGCCATGGTCTGGCTGGTGGACCCGGAGGCGCGTTCCCTGGAACTGCATCTACCCGACGCGGCGCCGCAGAGGCTCAGCGGCGACGACGTCATCGAGGGCGGCGACATGCTGCCCGGCTTCCGCGCGGCAGCGAGCGAACTGTTTCCCGACTAAACATCGTCGCCGTCCGCAATTAACATCATGCTACACTTGAAGTAAGCAAGTCGCAGGAGGCCGTCGTGGCCGTGAGAACGCGCTACAGCATCGAAGACTACATCGCGCTGGAAGGGGAGTACCCCGACCGCAAGTTCAAGCCGGATTCCACGGGGGCCCCTGTCGAGATGTCACCGGACAAGATTCACGGATTCGTACAGGGTGAAATCCTCTTTCGCCTGAAACTGTGGTTACAGGGCAGTCACTGGAATTACAACGCAGGGACTGAAATCATACACCGCCTGGGAGACCAGGTCTCTTTACCTGACGTGGCGCTTGTGCGTTCTGATGCTGAAGACTATCCGCAGGACGCCCCTTTACTCGCTGTCGAGGTACGCAGCCAGAGCAACACCTGGCGCGAACTGCGGGCGAAGGCTGCACGTTACCTGGAATACGGCTCAGCGATGGTCTGGCTGGTCGATCCCCGCCGGCAAACGCTCGAGCTGCACCTGCCCGACGCGGCGCCGCAGAGGCTCAGCGGCAACGACGTCGTTGAAGGCGGCGACGTGCTGCCCGGCTTCCGCGTGACCGTGAGCGAACTGTTCCCCGACTAGATATTGATATCAACTGCACCCTGCTTCGTCTTCCACGTTTTCTAACCGAACAGCAGGAGGCCAGGACATGACAGATTCAACCCGCATGAGCATGGATGAGTTTGTCGAACTGGTGGAGAGTCGCTCCGATCGTTATTTCACCTTTGATTCAGCGGGAAAGGTGATTGAAGTCGCAGCGACGATGATCCGCGGTGTCGTTAAGGTAAAAGTCGGAAGTCTGTTGGGCAGTTGGTTGAAGCAAGGTCACTTGCCAGGATACCTGGCCGCCATGAGCGTGGCACATGAATTGGATACCTGGCCATGTCGGCCGGATGTGGTCCTGCAGCGCGCGGATGCCGACGCCATTCCGCGCGAGGCCCCGCGCCTGGCCGTGGAGATCCGCAGCGACAGCAACACCTGGCCAGAGTTGCGGCGCAAGGCCGCCCGCTATCTGGCGGCGGGCACGGCCATGGTCTGGCTGGTGGACCCGGAAGCGCGCAGCCTGGAACTGCATCTACCCGACGCGGCGCCGCAAATGCTCATCGGCGACGACGTCATCGAGGGCGGCGCGACGCTGCCCGGCTTCCGCGCGGCGGTCGGGGACTTTTTTCCGGACCAGTCCGTCAAATGCGTCCGCACCTCATGCGGATGAACCCAACATTTGA
>DAOUIB010000416.1:0-12273 GCA_034428275.1 Anaerolineae bacterium | reverse complement strand
GCGCCCGCGAGGACGAATCGGGCGAGGCGGATGGCGCCACGCTCAGCCTCGGGCGCAGCTGGCGCGACGCGCCGGAGATTGACGGCTACGTCATCGTCGAGGGCGAACTGCCGCCGGGCGAAATCGTACCGGTGCGCGTCACCGGCGCGACGGTCTACGATCTTTTTGCCAGTGTGGAGTTGGGTGCGCCGGCGGTCATTCAGCCGGGGCGAATCTACGGCGAGGGCGCCATACCAGTTCAGGAGCGGGCATGAGCACAACGCAGAGGGCAGGGCCGGACAGGACCGACGCGGCGGCGCAGGCCTTGCTGCACGACTACATCACCGGGCGCCGCAGCCCGCGCCATTATCTCGACCGGCCGGTCGACCGCGCGATGCTGTTGAGCCTGCTGGAAGCGGCGCGGCGCGGGGCGTCCTCCAACAACTCGCAGCCCTGGAATTTCATCGTGGCCAGCAAGGCCGACCCGCCCGCCTGGGAGCGTTTGTTCAGCTGCCTGTTGCCCGGCAACCAGAGCTGGGCGGGAGGCGCGGCCGTGCTAATGGTCGTCGTGGCCACGCTGGAGCATGGCGGCCGCAGGCTGCGCACCAGCCATTTCGATACCGGGCTGGCGATGGGCAACCTCACCCTGCAAGCCATGTCGCTGGGTCTGATGTTGCGCAACATGGGCGGCATCGACCGCGACCGCGTCCGCGAAGTCTATGGCATTCCGGCCACACATGAGCCGATTTGCGGCGTGGCCCTGGGCTGGCCGGCGCCGCCCGACTCGCTGCCGCAAGACCGGCGCGATTTTGAACTGGAGGCGCAGGAGCGCCGACCCCTGGACACTTTCGTCTTTGGCGAAAGCTGGGGGCAGCCCGCGCCCTTTCTTCAGGACGGGGCCTGAACGCCGAACTAGTGCAACTTGATACCGACGGCCATGCCGTCGCCAATCGCGATGATGGTGCTGGACAGACGCGCTTCTTCCGCCAGGGAGCGGTTGAAGCGGTGCATGCCTTCGTCGCCTTCGCCCCCCTGGGCCAGCACGCGCCCGCCGCGAAAGGCGTTGTGTGTCGCGATCACGCCGCCGACGCGCAGGTTGTCGAGCGACCAGGCGAGGTAGTCCGGGTAGCCCTCCTTGTCGGCGTCGATGAAGACCAGATCGAAAGGCCCCTGCGCCGACAATTTCTGCAGGGACTGCAACGCCGGGCCTTCATGCAGCCGGACGCGGTCACCCAGCCCGGCGCGCGCGAAGCTGGCCCGCGCCACGCGGGCGTGCAGGCTGCTGACTTCAAGCGTATGCAGGACGCCATCCGGCGGCAGGGCGCGCCCCAGCCAGGTGCCGCTGTAACCGGCCAGCGTACCGATCTCCACGATTTTGCGGGCGCCCGCCAATTGCGCCAGCCATTGCAACATCCGTCCTTCTTGCGGGCTGAGACTGATACGCGGCATGTCGTGGCGCTTGGTCTCCGCCTGAATCCAGGCGAGCACCTCGTCTTCCTGCGCAAACAAGTCGTTGACGTAGGCTTCGCGGGCGGATTTGTCGTCCATACCTATCCTCATTTCCTGTCGGGGCGGACCCTGGCGACGGGACGGTCGCGAAAGATCTCGAAGTGGTCGAAATCGCGCGCGAGCAGGGTCGCGGGAAACACGGCGCGCGCCTCCCGCTTGATGTCCCGCTCGCGATAGCGGCGCGATACGTGGGTCAGGATCAGCGTCTGCACGTTGTTCTCCGCGGCGAGCAGCGCCGCCTGGTGGGCGGTCAGGTGACCGAAAGACCTGGCGGTTTCGAGGTCGTCGTGCAGGAAAGTGGCCTCGATGACCAGCGCCGTGGCATCGCGCACGTACTCTCCCAGATTGTCGATGCGCGCGCAATCGCCAATGTGTACGTATTTCGCGCCGCGCAGGGCGGGGCCCAGCACCATGTCCGGCGTGATGTTGCGGCCGTCGGCCAGGGTGACGCTCCTGCCCTGCACCAGTTCGCTTCGTTCGGGACCGGCCGGTATGCCCAGCGCTTCCGCCCGCTCGACGAGAAAGGGACGGTGCGCTTTCTGCTCAAATGCGAAGCCAAAGTTGCCCCTGCCGCGATGACTGACCGGAAAGGCGGTGACGACGAAGGCCTTTTCGTCAAGCAGCAGGCCTGGCTTGAGTTCCCGCAGACGAATGTCGATGGGCAGGCGCTCATAGTTGAGGACGACGCCGAAGAGCAGGGCCTGGATTCGCCGCAAGGGATAGTAACCGGCCCAGATTTCGATCTCGTTGATGTTTTCCCAACTGGTCAGGGTGGACATCAGGCCGCCGAGACCCAGAATATGGTCGAGATGTCCGTGGGTCAGCAGCACGCGGTTGAGGTTGCGAAAGCCGACGCCGCTGCGCAGGATCTGGCGCTGGGTGCCCTCGCCGCAATCGATCAGGAAACGCTGGTCGCCGGCCAGCAGCAACTGCGCGGGCAGGCCGCGATGGATGGAAGGCGCGGAGGCCGAGGTGCCCAGCATCACCAGTTCAAACACGCTCAGCCCTCCCCGTCGCCGACCGTGAAGGCGCTGTCGCTCAGGAAAAGGCGCGTGCCGCGCGAGTCGCCATCGATGAGAATGGCAAGGCGCTGTTTGTCGCCCTGCCGGTAGGCGCCGGTCGAAACCAGGTAGTTGCCCGGAGGCGTGGATGCGGGCAGGCTGACGTAGCTCACCTGAATGAATATGTCGCGCGGCCGCAAGCTGGACGGCAGGACGCTGATGCGGTCGCTCTGCGAGGTAATGACGGCCGGGTCCGGCATCACGTGGATGAACAGGCGCAAATCCTCATGCAGGGGGCCGTCCACGCGCCACCAGGTGATCGAGGTCAGGGCCTCGCCTTCCTGGTAGACGCGACTTTCACGCGGTTCATAGCCAAGGAAGGTGAGGTTGCTGTCCAGGGTAACGGGAGGCAGCAGGTCCACCGCGCCGCCCGGCGCTTCCGGCGCCAGTCGAAGAGTCGAGGTCGTGGTGAAACTGCCGACCCTGTCGCCCAACCGTTCCCGCACGTCCAGCAGAAACACGGAGTCCTGCAACTGCGGCGGGCCCTGATTCAGGGCGTTTTCCTGCAGCCAGTCGCGCAGAAGGGGATGCATGTTGGCCAGGGTTGTCGGGTCCGGCAGGATGATCTGCTGCAACTCGCCTCCGCTGGCGAGCACCAGACCGGTGTGACAGTCGGCATAGCGCAGGTCTTCACCACGGTCATGCAGGAGCAGGAGCAGTCGCCAGGCGTCACCCAGTTCGAGCGAGGGTTCCGGCTCTACGGTCGGGAGACAGACCACGGTGGGCAGATCGTCCGCGCTGGCTTCGATGTGGCGCGCCAGCCGGCCCACGCGATCGTTCCAGACATCCCTGGTTTCCGTTGACGAGGCCCAGACGTTGAACAGGTCGTGGCCGGTCCAGATGACGTTGAGACCGGGCAGCACGACGATGGCAATCATCGGGATGTAACGCGCCAGTTGACCGGGATTGATGGAAAGCGTCGCCACGCCGAAACCGAAGAGGATCGCGAGCGAGGGCAGGAGCACCGCCATGCTGGCGAAATCCGGGCTGTTGTTGACGAAGAGCGTCGCCGGCGCCAGCGCAACCAGGAAGACCAGTGGCATGGCAAAGCGCGGCCGGTGCCGAAAGCGAAAGGCCGCCAGCAGGCCGGCCAGGCAAATCAGGCCGCTAAACAGGTCAAACAGGGGCCGTCCCGGCACATTGTGCAGGGGGCTGGAGTCGCCGACCAGCGCGATGCCCGTCAGGGTGTTGGCTACGGATTGCATGGGCGGGCTGAGGCTAAGGTCGTAGTCTCCCAGCAAGCGCGCAAGGCCGCTTAGTTCGAAGAGGCGCAGCGAGGACAGCAGGTAGGGCCCCATGACGACCAGGACCAGGGCCAGCATGAAGAGCAGGGACAGAATCAGGCTCAGGGTCAGCGGCCCCTGGCTACGCGTCAGCCAGTAAATGAAGAGCAGGGCGCCGAGGACCAGCCAGAACTGCACCGGGTGGACGTAGAATCCGATCCCTGCTGCGATTCCGAGCAGGGTGAAGGCGACGGTGCCTGGCAGGCGCTGTCCGATTCGCGCCGGCACGGAAAGAATCTGTGCCGTGCCCAGCATGGTAGCGGCGCTCATCAGGGGCGTGAGGCCCACCGGCGTGACGCTGCGACCGAGCAGGACGGGCCACAGGCTCACGCTTAACAGGGCCAGCGCAGCCACCGCCCCGCGCACACCGCAGAGTCGTCGCGCCAGGGTGTAAACGAGGGCCAGCGTGAGCAGGCTGACGAAGACGGAGAACACGCGGAAACCGAGGCTGCCGCCGCCGGTCAGGTTGCTGCTGAACCCCAGCATGGCGGGGTAAAGGCCCTCGCGCCCCCATGCTGTGCCGGTGGGGGACTGGTCGTAAAAGACGGCGATGTGCCCGGCGCGCAGCGATTCGACGATGCGCAGGGAGAGATACTCGTCCTCATTGAAGCCGGTGGGCAGGTCCGCCAGGCGATAGCTGCGCAGCAGGGCCGCAACAAGCAGAAACAGGGTCGCCAGGACGAAACCGGTGCGGGGGGACAAGGCAGAACTCCAGAGAGAAACCGGGTGACGGCTGTTTCAGAGCGCAGTGGCCATGGCGGTGAAGAGCAACACCAGCAGACCGAGCGCGACGCTCATCCGGGCCAGTCGCAACTCCTGGCGCCGCAATCGTTGCCATTCCGCCGCATCGCTGCGCCCCTGATCCAGCAGCCACCCCGCCCGACGCAACGCCGGCACCACGCGCCACTGCAGGAGGATGCCGCAAATCACCATCCCGGCCATGGCCGCGTGCTTGAGCAATATGGCGCGGCTCCAGGGATTGTTGAATTGTAGCATACCTTCGTAATGTGGGTCGGCCGTCATCTGGAACAGGCCGGTGACCAGCAGCACGACCATACTGAGCCAGCTGAAGGGCTGAAAGCGCTGCCGCAGCCGGTCGAGCAGGCGATGGCGCTGCGGATTGTCAGCCAGACTGCGTCGCGTCTCGGGCCAGACCAGCAGGGTCAACAGGAAGAGACCGCCCAGCCAGACCACCGTGGCCAGCAGGTGCAAAAAGAGGCTAAAGGCAAGGAGTGACGGGGACACGGCCCAGGGCTTCCGGGCTGTCTGGCGCGCGGGCGGGGATGAGGTCCTGGCCGCAGACCTTTTCCATGTTGGCGAGTCGCTTGAAGGCTTGCAGGGCATGCGTGTCCGGCAGGATGATGCTCCACCAGTACTGTTCGTCCTCCTCATTCCAGCCCGGGTCCGCGATGGACAGGGTCGTCATCAGACCGACCCAGGGACGCCAGTGCTCCGCGGCGTAGCGGTAGGCTCGCACGAGATAGTCCGCCTGGGTCGCCTCGTCCACCGCAAACCAGGAATAGGCCGGGTTGTGCCCGGCGACGTCGCGCGTCCAGCCGGTTTCAAGGATGGCGACCTGGCGCGCGGCGTCGCCATTTTCGACCATGATGCGGCGCAGGTCTTCCACGCGCCGGAAGGTGAAAAATCGTTGACTGCCAGCTGCTTCGGCTTCATCCGGGCCCAGCTCCGGCGCGGAGTAGCCGGGCGCGTGCATCCCGACCACGTCGACGTGCTGCTGAAAGCCGGCGTCGTAGAGTTCCTGCAGATACAGGTCGTCCGGGCGCGCCTGTTCGCAACAGGTGCCGGTAGGCGCGAGGCCGGCCGAAATCAGGATGGCCTGCGGGTCCGCCATGCGAATGGCAGCGCTGCAGACACGGAGCAACTCCGTGTAGTCGGCGGCCGACGGGGGATGGCCGCCCCATTCCCTGGCGAGATTGGGCTCGTTCCAGATCTGGTAGGCGGCGATGCGACCCGCGTAGCGCGTTGCGATGGCCCCGCACCAGTCGCCCCAGTTGTCCAGATGCTCCCGGGCGGGTGGCACGTCGACGGGCATTCCTCCCTCTGGAGGCGGGTTGGCGGCGCCCACCCAGCCAGGGGAGTGGCCCAGGCGCGCGACCAGCTGCAGACCCTTGCCTTCAATTTCGGCGACCAGTTCATCGGCGCGGCCAAAGCGGTAATCGCCGGCATGCGGCTCGGTGTCCGCCCAGGCGATGCTGTGTTTGACGTGACTGAAGACCATCAGACGCACCATGTCCAGGCGCCAGCCGTTGAAGCCGTCATCCCACCAGAGCGAGGTCTGGATGCCGTAGGTCAGGGGCGTGAAGGGCGGGTTGATGACCGCGGCGGCGGCCAGGGGGTCCGGCGGTGGGCGACGCAGCCAGACTGCGACGGACACTAGCAGCAGAAACAGGCCGACTCCCGCCCAGCGCAGGGTGGCTGGCTTCATCCGCCTTCGGCACTTTCCAGCCGTCGCTCCAGTTGCCAGGCGCCAATATCATCGTAAAGGGGTCGGAACACCCAGTCCTTGCCGATGATGGAATAGGGGACGTTGTCGTTGTTGGGGTCCCAGCCCGCCTGGGGCCCGTAGTTGAAATTCCAGATGAAGGCCAGCCAGACGTCGCCCCACTCTTCCATCAGGTCCAGGGCCTGGATGGTCCAGCGGGACTGTTCTTCCGGCGTGTTGTCATTGGCGAATTCGAAGCCTGGGGGATGGCCGTCCAGACCTTCGGTGGAGGCCCAGCCGAATTCGGTGACGCAGAGCGGCTGGTCGCCGCCGGCGAGTTTGATCTTGTCGGCGTAGGTGCGCAGCGTACTGTAGAGGCTCCAGCTGTGATGCGGGTTGTCAAAGGGGCCGCGGAAGGTGGCGGAGGGGTCGTTGACGACTTCATTCCAGGGGACGTCGGGGCCGATGTTGTAGCCGTTGTGATGGGCGCCGATGCAGTCCGCGTAGTTGAGCAGGCCGGCATTGACCATGCTGTCGAAATAGACGAAATCGTCAATGGCGCTGATGCGCCCGTCGGGCTCGGTCCAGCCGCCCGTGGGCGCGAGGGCGCCGCTGATGATGATGATGCCGGGATCCAGCGCCTTGACCGCCAGGGTCGTGTCGCGCAGCAGGTCAATGTAGTCCGCCGCCACCAGACCGCGCGGGGCCGTCCATTCACGGTCGAGATTCTGCTCGTTCCAGACTTCTATGGCGTGCACCATGCCCGGATAACGGCTCACGATAGAGGTGACGAAATTGACATAGTCTTCATTGCGGGCCGGCGGGCCGTGACGACTGTGGTCGAGGTTCTGCTCGCGCGCCCACTCCGGCGCGGTGACGATGGAGAGCATCACGTTCAGGTTGAACTCCGCCGCCAGCGGCAGGGACAGATCAAGCCCGGCCCAGTTGAAGCGGTTCTGCTCGGCCTCAATGTGTTCCCAGCGGACCTGTTGCTTGTACCAGCGCAGGCGCAGCTTGTTGGCGACTTCCCGCATCCAGGTCTCCTGGTTGTCCGGGTTCAGGTCCGGGCTGACCTGCACCTGAATCCCGGGCTGGAAGCTTTGGTCGGAAACGGGCAGGGGGGTTGGCCGCGGGCGCTGTTCATCTGGCCCGGCGACGACAATGGCCGGCGCAATCGAGGTGGGCGGCAGGGTGGGCCAGGCCGGCGCGGCGGTCACGACAGGTTGTGCGACACTCGCCGGTTGCATGGCCTGCGGCAGGGGCAGGGCGGCGTTGCTGGCAGTCGTGATGTTGCGCGGTTCGTTGACGAGCCCATAGACGAAGTAGATGGCGATGAAGGTGCCGGCGCCCATCAGGAGGGTGATGGCAGCCCAAATGATGGCGAATACCTGGATACTGCGGCGGGAGCCTGACACCTGGCGACTCTCCTTCAGACCACGCTAGCGGGCGGCAGCGATGGCGCCGCAGGCAGGGCAACTGCCGTCCGGTCGGATCATGGCATAGCCCGCTTGCGGGTCCGCCCCGTAATGGGTGAAGTCAACGTTCCAGACGATCAGCAGTCGCACGCGGCCGCTTTGCGAGGAGAGGGCGATGGAATCTGCGAGCCAGGCCGCCTGCTGTTGCACGGTGACGTTGCCGGCCCAGGAGAAGTGCGCCGGCAGCGGACCGTAACCCTGGGGGCTCAGATAACCCAGTTCGGTGAAACAGACGGGCTTGCCGCCGCTGTATTTCGAATACTCATTGAGCATGGGCCAGAAATAGTAGGAATAGTGGTAGCCGCCCGGATGCCCGGACTGGCCCCGCGGCGAGGATACGCCGGCGTTGTAGTGCGCGCCCAGGCAGTCCATGTGGTTGGCGCCGCCGGCCGCCACGAACTGCTGCAGGAACACATTGTCATCGCAGCCGCTGGCCGTGCAGCGTCCGCCGAAGAAACCCGTGGGCGCCGGCGCACCGCTGATCACCATGGTGGCGGGGTTGGCGCCCTTGATGGCGGCATGGGCGCGGCGCATCAGGTCGGCGAATCTGTTGCCGTTGATCTGGCCCTGCGGCCACTCGCGATCAATGTTGGGCTCGTTCCAGACCTCGATGGCGTCCGCGCCCTGGGCGGCCACCTGGCCCAGCCAGGCGGCGAATTCGTCCATGTAGGCCTCGCCGCGCGCGGCCAGTTGATTCTTGTCGCCCAGCGCGCCGATCAACACCTTGAAGCCATTGGATTTGGCCTTGTTGATGACGTCGCCGGCATTGCCGCCGGGATGACGGACCTGCTTTTTCATCCAGGTCATGCCGGACTGGCGCATGGCATTGACGGCGCGGCCGCTGCCCGTATCCGTGACGTGGCCGCCGTATTCGAAAGCGCCGGCCTGAATGCTGCCCGACGCCGGCGCGGCAGCCGGAGCCTGTTCCACGGCGGGTCGTGGCACGGCCGTGGGCGCGGGCGTGGGTGTGGGTGTGGGAGTCGGCGTGGGGGCCAGAAGGCCGATGGCGATGCCGTCCCGCGCGACCGCGTCGCCGCCGGCGACCACGTCCACGTTGATGGCGTAATTGCCATCCGGCGCAATCAGTGTGGTCTGGAGGTCGGCGTCAAGTCCGGTCAGGGACTCCGACTGTACGCCATCTGCGCCCTCGATGCGCCAGCGCAGGGCCGGCCCCTGTTGTTGCGGCGCTACGGGAAGTCGCAGTTTGTAACCGAGAAGGGCGTCGCCCAGACCCTGGGACTGGACCGGGGCCAGCAGGCCTTCCAGACTGACGCCGGCCAGCGCGAAGGGCAGGCTGCGATCCAGACGGGAGCGCAGCGATTCGCCGGTCGTCAGCCAGTAGCGCACGGCCAGTTCTGCATCGCTGCCGCGATACTCGATCCAGGGCGCCATGGCGGCGCTGTCGAAACCGGCCGCGGCGCGCTGGCCGTCCAGCCTGGCGGAGATCAGCGTCCCGGGCTGGACGGCCCCGTCGCTGGTGGTGTCGACCTCAACAGCGACGTCTCCCAGGCCGGCGTAGGCCTCGGCCAGGCCGGTCTTCGTGATGCTGCCGCCCGACTCGCGCAGGGACCAGGCGCTGTAACCGGCCAGAAGGCGTTTGCGTTCCACCTCGCCGACGGCGTGGCGCAGCATTTGCTCCACGGCCTGACCCGGCCCGAAGGCCTCCGGTTCGAGAGGCAGCCGCAATTGAAAGATGTCGGCCTGGCGACCCAACTCACGCCAGTCGTAGGCGCCGGTGTCCAGCTGGCCGTCGACCAGTGTCGCCGGCGGCACCACGACTCCCAGCTTGAGCGAGCTTTCGCCCATGCTGGCGGCCAGTTCGCGAATGAACTCTGTGAAGAGTCGCCCTTCTTCCGCCTGGAGGCCGCGCCAGTCAATCAACAGTCCGTCAAAGCCGCTGCTGGCAAAGGCCGACAACTGCGCGACGTGCTGCTGGCGCAACTCCCGATTGCCCAGGATGCTGCCGGTCGTGTGTGGGTCGATGGCGCGCTCGTCAATGAAATTGCGCACCACCGGCATGACGAGATAGCCGCTGTCAAAATCGAATCCGGCGGCCAGGCTGCCGGTCAACCCGCCGGCAAGCGTGGGTTGAATGCCGGCCGGGGCGATGATGTTGGCCAGTTGCCCCACCTCGGGGGACAGTGTGTGCTGCACCTCCACGGTCACGAGCACTGTGGGCTGGGAGGGAGGCGTCGCCTGGAAGAGCGCCAGCTGCTGCGGCAAACGTTTCAGGGAAGCGCGCAGGGACAGGTTGCCCTGTTGCTGCGAGGGCAGAAACTCCCAGTCCTTGCCGTCCCGTCCATAGAGCGAAAAGACCGGCGCGTCGCCGACGCCCGCGGGCAGCGTCAGGTCCAGCGTGATGGTCTGCGGCGCCCTGCCGTCGCTGAAGAGCGAGAACACGGGGCTCTGCAGGGCAAGGTCCGCCGGCAGGGCGGCGCGGGCATCGCTGACCCATGACGGCGCGTCGTCACCGCCCAAAAAGTCAACTGCGGGCAGGGCGTCGATGGCAACGCTGAAATCTTCTCCGGGATCTTCGGCGGGGACCTGTAGCGTGAGGCCGTCGTCGTGCCGGACCGCGCGATTAACAGAGTCCAGCTGCCTGTAACAAGGACCTGTTAACTGGCTCGCGAACTGGAATTGTGACAGCAAACAGGCGGCCTGTCGGCCAAGGTTGACGGGAGGCAGGAGCAGACCGATGACGACCAGCGTCATGACGAGGAAAAGGGTCGCCAACCCGCTCAGGCAGCCGCAGCAACCCGGGCGTCGCCGCGGTCGGCGAGGTGGCGCTGAACCGCCTCCGGCCGCTCCGGGGCGGCCTTCCTGGTCCGCCTCATCGGCGAGGACGGCAAGTGGCCGGGTATCGCCCATTTCCAATGCCATGTGTGGTCCTTTAGAGCCCGCCGACAGCGTCGGGCCGGGCGTCTCCGGCGGGGAAGCGCCGGGCCGGGACGAAAGCCCGACCCGGCGGCATTGTAGCAGCGGCCCGTGGCAGCGGCAAGCACAGCGCAGGGGATACAATGATCCCTGTCGCGGGCAGGAGGAAGCGTTCATGGCCGGTTTTTACGCGCAAATCGCGCGCTATTACGACGCCGAACACCGGGACAAGAGCGATGACCTGGCGTTTTACGAAGGACTCCTCGCAGCGCAGGGTCCCGGTCCGCTGCTGGAGATCGGCTGCGGCAGCGGCCGCGTGTTGTTTCACCTGGCGCAACACTTGACGGACGTGCAGGGCGTCGACAGCGAGGAAGCCATGCTGGCGCGCGCGCGGCGACGCCTGGCGCATTCGCCTGCTGACCTGCAGGGGCGCATCCAGCTCCACCACGCCGACGTGCTGCAACTGGAACCCGGGCAGCGCTACCGGTATCTGCTCCTCAGCTACAACTGCCTGATGCACTTTCACACCCGCGATTCGCAACTGGCGTTGCTGCGGCGCCTGCGGAACTGGCTCCTGCCGCAGGGCCTGCTGGTGATCGACCTGCCCAACGCCGGTGAGGCCTTCGCCAGCGAAGACAGCGAGGCGTTGACGTTGGAACGCTGTTTTCACGACCCCGAGACGGGCCATCTGATCATGCAGCAGGCGAGCAGCCGGCTGGACCGCGCGACCCAGTTAATGCACACGACCTGGGTCTATGACGAGATCGATGGCGACGGCATTGTGCAACGGACCCTGGCGCCGGTGGTGTTTCGTCACTTTTTCCGCAGTGAACTGGAGTTGTTGCTGCAACTTTGCGCTTTCGGGGTTGAGGCCTGTTACGGCAATTACGGGCAGGAGCCCTTCGAGGACGGCTGCCAGCGCATGATTGTTCTGGCGCGTCCGGCGTGACGTGAGGCGAGGCTAGGTCTGGTCCGCCTCGACGATTACCGGCATTTTCCCGCCGAGTTTTTCGACGTACTCGTTCAACGCATCCCTGGTGAGAGGGAAGACCCTCGTGTCCCCCCCGGCGAGGCAAAAAATTACATCCATCAGGAGTTCAATATCTCCCTTGATATCGACGTCGTCATCCACAAAGACGTTTTCCGCCCAGTCCACAATCTCGGGCAGGGAAATCTCGTTCCGGGCATAGCCATACAATTTCTCCAGCAACACTTCCCTGTCTATCACGCGCTCATACACGGAGTCACTCCGTTCGGTACTTTTTGCGCCAGGAGTCAAACAGGACGCGCGACTGCGCTCAATCCGACTGGATGATGACCGGCATTTTCCCGCCGAGCTTCTCGACGAATTCGGTCAGAACGTCCCAGGTGAGTGGGAAGCCGCGGGTATCAGCGGCGGCGAGGTACATGATGATGTCGTCGAGGAGCTCCAGATCGCCCTCGATTTCAATTTCCTCGTCCACGAAGGTATTTTCTGCCCATGCTACAAGTTCAGGTAAGGTAATCTCGTGCCGTATACGGGCATACAGTTTATTCAGCAGGACATCCTGCGTTATCACGCGCTCATACACGGGATCACTCCTTGTGAAGCTTCCTGTGTCCGGTGTCTGACGGGAATTTCTGGTGTGTTTCGACAAGTTCTCCATCGT
>DAOUIB010000415.1:0-2303 GCA_034428275.1 Anaerolineae bacterium | reverse complement strand
ATGAGCAGGAGCGACAGGAGGTGCAGTTGCTGCAGGTCGCGGGATGGCAGGGCCTCGTCGATCAGATCGCGAAAGATGAGCGGTGTCAGCAAGCCCAGCCCTGCCGTGAGCAGGATGGTCAGCAGCATCAGCAGCAGACGCCAGCGCCAGGGCCAGGCGTAACCCAGGACGCGACGCAGCAGCGCCCAGGTCACGTCGGCCCGGTGCTCCTCCACGTTACGCATGAGGCGCCAATAACCGCCGCCGCGGAATCCCATGTCTTCCAGCCTCTCTACTGCCTTTCAGCATACACCAGGCGCGAGAGGCCAGTCCAGCGCATTGCCGCCTGAGGGGGCCTCGTGTATCATGCGCAGCCTGACGCGAGGTCCCGCAATGCATTCTGAACTGAAGTGTGTCCTTGTCGGCTGCGGCAGCATCAGCGACACCTGGCGCCGCGGGGCGGCCGACCTGGAGGGTCTGACGATGGCGGGTTTCGTCGACCTCGACCTTGAGGCCGCCCGCAACAGCGCTGCCGCATGGAACGCGGCGGCCGCGCAGGTCAGCGATGACCTGGAAGCCACCCTGCGGCTCGTGCAGCCGGACGTCGTCTTCAATTGCACCGTGCCGGAAGCCCACCACGACGTCACCCTGATGGCGCTGGCGCAAGGCGCGCACGTCCTCGGCGAGAAACCCCTGGCGAATAATCTGGAGGAAGCGCGCCGCATGGTCGAGGCGGCGGAGGCGGCCGGCCGCCTCTTCGCCGTCATCCAGAATCGTCGCTACAACAGCAACATTCGTCGCCTGCGGGCCTTTCTCGCCAGCGGCGCCCTCGGTCAGTTGACCACCGTCAACAGCGACTTCTACATCGGCGCCCACTTTGGCGGATTTCGCGACAGCATGCCGCACGTCCTGCTGGCGGACATGGCCATTCATACCTTCGACGCCGCCCGTTACCTCACGGCGACCGAAGCGCAGTCGGTTTACTGCCACGAATGGAATCCGGCCGGCTCATGGTACGAAGGCGACGCCTCGGCCGTCGCCGTCTTCCAGATGGGCGGCGGCATCGTCTACAACTACCGCGGCAGCTGGTGCAGCGAAGGTCTGCACACCTCCTGGGAGTGCGAGTGGCGCATCGTGGGCACGCGCGGCAGCGTCACCTGGGATGGCGCGAATGGCTTCCGCGCCCAGGTGACCTGCGGGGACGAAGGCTTCATGCGCCCCCTGGCCGACGTCGCACTGCCTGAAATCGCCCTGCCGCCGGAGCAAACCGGCAGCCATGGCGGCCTGATCCGCGACTTTCTGCGCGCGGTTCGTGAGGGCGGAAGCGTGGAGACCGTCGCCAGCGACAACATTCACAGCCTCGCGATGGTGCACGCCGCCATCGACAGCGCCGCGCGCAAGATGCCGGTCGACGTTCATGTTTGAGGCGTCAACCTGTACAGTCCCCGGCCGGAAACAACGCCCATGACAGAACTGACCGGACTGTTCCCGCTTCTGCGCGGCATCCCCGCGTGGGGTGAACTCCTGGAGCGCCTGCAACACAGGTCGCCCCTGCCGGACCTGCAGGTGATCGGCGCGGCGCGGCCCTTTGTGCTGGCGGCGCTGGCAAGGGAGTGGGACGGCCCGGTTCTTTTCCTGACCGCCCGCGTGGACCGCGCCTGGAACGTCGCCGGCCAGTTGCCGGTCTGGCTGCCCGACCGGCCCGTGTACCGTTTCGCCGAACCGGTGCCGCACTTCTACGAGCGGGCGCCCTGGGGCGATGCCGCCATTCGCAGCCGAATCGCGGCGCTGGCGGCCCTTCACGCCCCAGACGGTGTGCAGGGCGCGCCGATCATCGTAAGTCCGGCGCGCGCGTTCATGCAGCGCAGCATGTCGGCCGAAGAATTCGTGTCGGAGACCCTCACCCTGCGGCCTGGCATGCGTCTGCCTCCGGATGCCTTGCTGGCGCATTGCCTGCGCCTGGGCTACGCGGCCAGCGCCCTGGCGCTCGCGCCCGGCACCTTCAGCCGGCGCGGCGGTCTGATTGACATTTTCCCGCAGGCGTCACGGACGCCCTTGCGCGTCGACTATTTCGATGACGAGATTGAGCAGTTGCGGCGTTTTGACCCCGCCAGCCAGCGCTCCCTGGAACGACTTGAGGAGGCGAGGGTCACGCCCGCCCGGGAAGTCCTGCCCCACCGTGCCCGCAGTCTGGCAGGCAGGCTGGGCAGCTGGTTTGACAGTCTGCCTGAAGTTGACTCTTCCGGCCCGGTCGGGGACCGCGAGGCGCTGGAGCAGGAGGCCCTGTTTCCCGCCCTGGAGCAATACCTGCCCTGGCTGGATGA
>DAOUIB010000414.1:0-2316 GCA_034428275.1 Anaerolineae bacterium | reverse complement strand
CGACAGTTCCTTCAGGCGGAACGGGGGCGGTCAGCGCTGACCGCCCCCGCCTGTGCCTTTACTGGAAGAGCTCGAACTCCTCCAGGCGGGTCTGGGCGTCGGCCAGCGCGACTTCGGGCGTCTTCACGCCCAGCAGGGCGGCCTCGACTTCTTCGTGGACGATGCCCCAAAAGGCGTTGCCCCAGATTTCACGCGGGACGGAACGCACGGTTTCGGACATCGCGGCGTATTCGGAGCGGTGTGGCAGGTTGAGGAACTCCTCGCTGGCCAGCACGGAGGTACGTGTCATGCCGTGGCCGACACGGGCCCAGACCACGGAGTTGTCGCTCAGCCACTTGATGAATTGCGCGGCCGCGGCCACGCGTTCCGGGTCGGCATCCGGGCCCAGGGGCACCAGCCAGTTGTGCGAACCGGCGAAGGTGCCTGGCTGGTCGAAGATCTGCGGGAAGTTGGCGACGTAGTAGTTCTTCAGCGCCACCTCGCCACCCGCGACCATGCCGTCGAAGACGTTGATGCGCCAGGTGCCGTCGATCACGCCGGCGCTCTCACCGCCGCTGAATTTCTCGATGCCAATGGCGCCACTGATGTCGGAGTAGGGCGTGGTGACGTATCCGGAGGCCTGCATTTCCAGCAGGAAGTTGAGCGCGTTCAGCGCCTCCTCCGTGTTGACGGTGGGATTGCCCTCCTCGTCGGCGAGGCTGCCACCCTGCTGGTAGATGAAGGCGGTCAGCGGGCGCACGGTGGCGGCCTGACCCGGCATGTCCGCGAAGGGCACGCCGGTGGCCTCGTAGATTTGCCGGCCGGTCGCCAGGAACTCCTCGCGGTTGCCGGGCAGGACCGGCGCGCCGTTTTCATCGACGAGACCGGCTTCGGCCCAAAGGTCAAGGTTGATGTGCCAGATGGTGGCGGCGAGGTCGTAGGGCAGGCCGTAGTATTCACCCTCGTAGATGCCGTAGTCGGCGGCGCCTGCGGTCAGGTCTCCGAGATCGATGCCGGCTTCGGTGAAGGCCGCGGTCATCGGCGTCAGGGCCCCGCGCGAGGCGTAGATGGGGATGCGTCGGCCGTGCAGCACCGTGATGTCGGGCGGCGTGCCGGCGGCGATGGCAGCGTTGAGCTGGGTGGTGCCCGGCCATTCAGCGACGATGGTTTCCACCTGGACATCCGGGTTCTGCTCGTTCCACATATTGGTCAAGGTGGTGATGATGCCGCATTCGCCGGTGATGCCGGTGAGGTCGATGGACTCTCCATACTCGTCCTGGCAATCGCCGAAGAAACGCATGACGGTGAGCGTCATGGGCTCCTGGGCGCTGCTGAGGCCGCCCAGGGTCAGCGAAGCGAGAAGAACGATCAATAGAATGAGCGATTTGTTGCGCACGATAATCCTCCTTGTACCTGTGCCGGTTTGTGGGGTGCGAGTCACTGCCGATGGCGCCTCCCTGCTTGCAATCACGGCGTTCAATTGATGCCACTGGAAAGCTGGATGCCGGAAATGATGCGACGCTGAAAGACGAGGAAGAAGAAGACGATCGGCAGGCCCGCCGCCCAGGCCGCCGCCATGGTCTGGCCGAACTCGATGCGGTCAACGGTGGCCGTCAGGTTTCGCAGGCCGATGGTGATGGTCATGATCTCGGGGTCGGTGGCGGCCACCAGCGGCCAGAGAAACTCGTTCCAGGTGCCGAGGAAGGTGAAGATGGCCAGCGTGGTCAGCACCGGCGTGGAGAGCGGCAGGAAGATGCGCAGGTAGACGGCGAGGCGGCTGGCCCCGTCCAGCAGGGCCGCCTCCTCCAGCTCGACCGGTATGTTGCGGAAGAATTGCACCAGCAGAAAAACGGCGAAGGAGGAGGCGACGCCGGGCAGGATCAGGGCGGCGAAGGTGTTCAGCAGGCCGAGGTTCGAAAAGAGCAGGTAGACCGGGATGAAGGTCGCCTGGCCGGGCACCATCAGGCCGATGAGCACGAAGGGGAAGAGGATGCGGCGGCCCGGAAAGCGCATGCGCGCGAAGGCGTAGGCGGCCAGCGAGCAGAGCGCAATCTGCAGCAGGGTGCGCGCCACGGCCACGAAGAGGCTGTTGACGAACCAGCGCAACAGGCGGCTGCTGGAGAAGACGAATTCGTAGTTCTCCAGCGTGAAAGGCAGCGGCAGCATGAAGGAGAGGTTGGCCTGAATCGAGTTTTCCGGCCGGAAAGAGATCGAAAGCGTCCAGACGACCGGGATCAACCAGAGGGCGGCGAGGACGATCAGTCCCCCCTGAACGAGCAGACTCTGCCGGCGCCGCCTGACCCGCTTCGGAGGCTGCTGCACGTCCGCCGGCATCAC
>DAOUIB010000413.1:0-5196 GCA_034428275.1 Anaerolineae bacterium | reverse complement strand
GACGCGCAGGTCGTCTGCCTGCCTTCCTGGCGCGAGGGGGTTCCCCTGGCGCTGATTGAGGGCGCAGCCTGCGGCCGGGCGCTGGTGGCCAGCGACGTTCCGGGCTGCCGTGAAATCGTGTGGCATGAGTACAACGGCCTGCTGGTGCCGCCGCGCGACGCCGCTTCACTGGCGGCGGCCCTGCGACGTCTGCTGGAGGACAGGGCCACACGGCAGCGCATGGGCGACGCCGGACGCGAACTGGCGCAACGCGAGTTTTCGCTGGAGCAGGTGATTTCCGCGACTCTGTCACTCTACGAGCGCCTGCTGAAACGGAGCGGCTTCAGGGAGTGACGAGGTTGTCGCGGATGTAGTCGAAATTGATGTCCAGCCCCAGGCCAGGCCCCTGCGGCACGGAGACCATACCCTCTTCATCCATGGGGTCGGGCAGGGCGTTCAGCCAGGGGGGTGGCGTTTCGTAATCGATGAAGGGATGCAGCAGGCCGCGTTCGTGGTATTTGCCGGCGACGCTGGTGGCGCAGAGCGCATGCAGGTTGGCGACTCCGTTGCCATGCGATTCGCACTGCATGCCGAAGGCCTCGGCGAGGTAATAGATCTTCATCGTGGGCGTCAGGCCGCCGACGTCCTGTGTGCCGACCCGTGAAATGTCGGCAGCATTGCGCAGCATCCACTCGGCGCGCGTCCTGAGGCCGCCTTTCGCCGTCTCCGGCCCGCAGATTTGCAGATTGAGCTGCTCCGTCAACCAGATGTAGGAGGACACGCTGGCCTCGTCCATCGGTTCTTCCAGCCAGTAGAAATCCAGCCTTTCCAGTTCGCGGCCCAGCTGCAGCGCTTCCTGGCGCGTGTAATAATGGAAGGGGTCCAGCATCAGCTCGACGTCCGGGCCGACCGCCTCGCGCACGGCGGCGCAGGCGGCCACGTCCCTCCTGACGTCCGGCGCGCCGGGGACGGGCGTGTTCCAGGTGTGCAACTTGATGGCCTTGTAGCCGCGCGCGACCAGTTGCAGCGCGTAGTCGGCGTAGGCCTGCGGCGTGTTGAGGCCGCCCTCCATGTCATCGCCGCACATGGTGCTGCCGTAGGCCGGCACCTTGTCGCGAAAGGCGCCCAGCAGGCGATACACCGGCTGGTCGAGGGCGCGACCGGCCAGGTCCCACAGCGCCTGATCTATGACGTCCAGCGCCCTGTCGCTCAGGGTCGAGCCGTCCCGCTGCCGCTGGTAGAGGTTCTGCCAGATGCGCTCGCGGTAGAAGGGGTCTTCGCCCAGCAGCAGGGGGCGCGCCAGCCCCTGCGCCATACCCACTTCTTCCCCGAAGCTGTAGCCGCAGACTCCCTCGTCGGTCTCGATCGTCAGCAGCGACTGGCGGGCATCGTGCGGGTCCGCCGGATGGTTGTGCCCCTGGATGTCTTTGGCCTTGTCGCTGGTGTAGCGGAAGGTCTCAACCCGTACATCGGTGATTTTCATTGTGCCCCTCAAGCGTGTGCAGATGATGCTGACGTGGTAACATGGTCGCTGCGGAGAAAAGGCGGACAAACCATGCCGTTAGTCGAGCAACGCGTGACCATCAATCGTTCCGTGACGGACATCTTCCGCTTTATGAGCGATTTTGGCAACAACCCGCGCTGGCAGCCTTCCGGCATGCGCCTGGAGCGCGTTGGCAAGCTGCGCATGGGCGACATGATCGTCGGGCAGCAGCGCATGCTGGGACGCATGCACTTCGTCAACGCTGACGTGGTCGATCTGACGCCCAACCAGCGCCTGGCCTACACCGGCGTGATGGGCGGCTACAACTTCCGCACGACCTACGATTACAACCGCGTGGGGGGCGGGACGGAGGTCATCATCCGTACCGACATTCGCATCCCCTGGTTCATGTTCTTCGTCCGGCCCTTTGTGTTGTCGGGCGTGCGCGGGCAGATGTCGACCTCGCTGGAAAAGCTGAAACAGGTGATGGAAGACCGCCTCGACCTCAGCGCGCCGCCGCCGGGGTGATGGCTGGCGACTCTCCGGAGTAACCAAAATGACAGACCAATCGCAGCAGTCACAAGGCGGCCCCAACTGCCTGACGGTGATGGGCGCCCTTACGCTTGTGATGCTGGTGGTGATGCTAGTGTTGAGTGTTCTGGCGTGGAACACAGTGGGCGGGCTCTTTGGAGGGTTGGGTCAGGGACTTGAAGACATCAAGGAAGCGATTGTTGGTGTTCCTGAAATCGTCTCGACTGCAGTTGCGGATGCCTTGAAGACCGAAACGCGCGCCAAAACCGATACGAAACTTGAACTGGCAGAGTCTATACAGTCTATGGGAACGCTCGTTACGGCAAGTCACAAGGGCGCGGCGGATGTGAACAATAGCGTTCGGGGTGGATTCCTGAACCTGTGTGGCGTTGCCGTCGACCACCGGGCCGATGTCACCGTTGAAGCAGGCGTAGATCTTGCTCAGGTATCCGCCAGCGATCTTTCCCATGACGCTGGCACAAACGCCTGGATCTTGACCCTGGGCGCCGCCAGGATTCACAGTTGCCGCGTTGATTACATCAAACAACATGAAGCGACTTTCACCTTGTGCCGGCAGGATTGGGACGATTACCGACTGCTGGCTGAATTTGATGCGTTGAAGGAAATGCGTGATCAGGTGCTCGTTGAGGGTTTGTTGCCCAATGCTGAACTGGTGGCCGGAGAGGTATTGGCCAACCTGGTGAAAGCCATAGCTGGCAGCGACAACGTCTCAATTGTTTTTGAGAGTGAGCCAGACGTTGAATTTCCCGAATCCTGTCTGCGCGAACCGCCGACAGGCTGGAAGTTCGATGAGGAAAGCGATTCCTGGCTGCGCGAGTAACCTCTGCTCGCCAGGCGCGCGCCAGTTCGCCTAAGGGTTTTCAAATTTGAGACGGACAACGCGGAAGTCCACTGGCGAAGAGAGTCAAGTCGAAGGCGCATTACAGACTACTGCCAGCAGGAACATCGAAGAATCGCCCGCCCGTGAAGAGCAAATCGTCTCCCCGGCTCAACTCAGACCGGACGGCAAGTCGATAGAAATCCCCGTTGGAGAGCGGAAGCTGGTCATTGGCTGCTGGCCACTGGGCGTGGTTGGCCTGTTCATTCTTGCGCTCGTCTTTATGACACAGATTCTCGTCCCTGCGATGGCCGGGCCGACGGCTGCTTCCGGCTTGCTGCGTGACGTCCTGGTAGGGCTGGGCGATCTCTTTAACTGGGCAACTGCCTGGATTCCGCGCTGAGCCTTCAGTTCATTCAAGGCCGGCGGTCAGGGACTCCCTGGCTGAGGCACGACAGTGTTCCCGGACTCACCAGGCGCCGCGGCGCAGCAGCAGGTGGGGGAAGGTCATGGCGATGATTTGCAGGTCCAGGCGCACGGACCAGTTCTCAATGTAATAGATATCCAGCAGGCACATCTCGTCGAAGGGGATGTTGCTGCGCCCGCTGATCTGCCACAGGCCGGTGCAGCCGGGGATGGTCTGCAAACGTTGCAGATGCCAGGGCGCGTAGAGCGCCACCTCGTCCGGCGTGGGCGGGCGAGGCCCCACCAGGCTCATTTCGCCCTTCAGCACGTTGATGAACTGCGGCAATTCGTCGATGCTGATCGCGCGGATGAGGGCGCCGACGCGCGTGATGCGGGGGTCGTTGCGAATCTTGGGATGGCGCGGGTCTTCGCCGGAAGCCTGCACCAGTTGCTCCCGCATGAGGTGCGCGTCCGGCACCATGCTGCGAAGCTTGTACATGCTGAATTCGCGACCGCCCTCGCCGACGCGCCGCTGCGGATAGGTCACCGGCCCGCGACTTTCGAGGCGGATGGCCAGCGCCGCCAGCGAGACCAGCGGCAGCCACAGCGGGGCCGTCACCAGCACCAGGCCGAGGTCGATGGCGCGCTTGATGACGCGGTCGGTGCCCCGAAAGCGCTGTTCCATGCGCCCGAAGCCCAGCAGGGGAATGCCGTCCAGATTCTCTACCTGCATCTGACGCGTTTTGAGCTGGAAGACGTCGGGAACGGCGCGCACGTCCGCGCCACTCTCTCTCGCCGTCTGCGTTATGGAGAGAATCTTGTCGTGGTCCGACCAGGGCAGGGTGATGATCACCAGGTCGATCTGGTGCTCGCGAATGGTCTCGTCCAGGTTTTCCAGGGTGCCCAGGCCCCGGATGCGGCCCAGGTCGACGTGGCCGATGCTCGGATTGTCGTCGACGTACCCGACGGGCTCGTAGCCGAAGTCCTTGCGCGCCACCATCGCCCGCATGATGGCCCCACCGCTTTCGCCCCAGCCGACGATGAGCACGCGCTGTACACCGATGCCGCGGGCGCGCAGCGTGGCGAGCAAGAGACGCAGGGCGATCCGCATAAATCCCATCAGAAACAGCGTGATCACCGCCACGTACACCAGCATAAGACGGCTGGAGACGATCGGCTGAAAAACGAAGAAAAGCGCGAGTTGGGTGACCGTCGCCGTGGCGATGCCGTTGGCGCTGACGGTCATTTCCTCAATCAGGGAGCGGCCTCGCATCTGCCGGTAAAGGCCGTTGCTGTGATGGGCGAAGTAGAGCATGGTGGCGTAAAAAAGGGCGAAGGGAACGTATGGATCGAATGTCGCCTGATTGCTCTCCATGACGACGCGGAAGGATGTCAACTGGTAGCGGGCAATGTAACCGAGCACGAAGGCCAGCAGGGCCAGCATGAAATCGGCGATTGGCAAGGTCCAGGAGGGAACGGGCGAGCGGCGCGGACGGGGCGGCGGAAAACGTAGCGCAGCCGACGCCGGACTTCCGCGTCGCGTCCTGCGCCTCCCTGGCGGCTCTCTCAGGGCCTCGGCTGATTCAGGGCCCATGCATAGCTCCTGATCGTGCGCCCGGCTGTGGCGCGCCAATTGAAACGTCGGGCCCGTTGAAGGCCGCGACGACGTTCCTCGTCGCGCCAGCTTTCACTGAGCAGACCGCGCTGCAGGGCGTCCGCCCAGGCGTCGACGTCCGTGGGCGGCAGACAGGTGCCGTCCACTCCGGCGACTTCTGGCAACGACGATGCGTCTGCGACGATGACCGGTGCGCCACAGGCCATGGCCTCAAGCACCGGCATACCGAAGCCCTCGTACAGGGAGGGATAGACGAACACTTCCGCACAATTATACCAGAGCGGGAGTTCGTCTGCCGGAAGAAACCCGGGAAAGTGGACTTCATCCTTCAGTCCACGTCGCTCC
>DAOUIB010000412.1:0-4018 GCA_034428275.1 Anaerolineae bacterium | reverse complement strand
ACGGGCAGATGGAACATGAAGAAATCTCACGGCATCAGTACAAGGCTGTGCACAAGCTCGACGAAGACTCCGACGTCACCTGGAGCTACGAGCCCTTTTCGGAGTCCTTGTACATCGATCTCGAACAAGGTGTGACAGACAGGGAAAATGAAGAGACTGACGGGTATCCAAATCTGTGTTTGCGGCATGCCCGTGACGATGACCGCATCGTCGGCATGTTCATGATTTCTGTCGCCCGCTATCTGGGCACCGGGATGCCCACCCGCGGGCAGTTGCGCGCCCTGGCACGGGAACTCGTCGCGCGCTACGCGCCGGACCCCTGAGCAAGCCCACGCCGAATCCATAATAGTGCTGGTGTAATTGCCGCTGGCGACCCGGAGCGTTGATGCGCTAATTTAGCGTCCTTCGTCCTGACCATAGCGCCAGTCCATCGCCGCCCGCATGACCGACTTCTGGCAACGCCTGACTTCAATCGCTCCTGGCGAAACCCTGCAAATCGGCCTTGACCCGGACGGCGTTCCCGTTCTCCTGGGCCGCAAGGAGTGGGCGCATATCCTGGGCGGGCACCCGGAGATGATCGATTTCCGCGACCTGATTGTCGAGGCGCTGACCGCGCCGGTCGCCATTGAGCCGGACAGGAGGGCAGGCGTGTTGCGCTACTATGCGCGTGTGCCGGAGGGCCGGAGTATCTCTTCCAGGAACCTGCCCCTGCGTGTCAGGGTTGTGGTAATGTATCTCTACGAGCAGGATGGGCTGAAAGGCTATGTCAGTACGGCCTTTCTGACTCGCTGAAAGAGGCCCGCCGATGCATCCCCAAATCCTCAATGGCAACCCCAACGTCACCTGGGACTACAGCGATCTCCAGGACACGCTCTATATCAGGCTGCGTCAGGATTTTGACGCTTCTTTCTACGACGAACTCAAGGAAGCCCCTGGCGTGTTTCTGCGTTATACACTCGACGACGAACAGCGCTTTGTCGGCATCACTGTCGAGCAAATCTCCCGTCGCCTGAACGGGACCCAGCCCGAAGTGCCGGCGCTAAACGCCCTCGCGACTGAACTCATCGCGCGTTTTACCCCGGACCCCTGAGCAGACATAGCCGCGCCGGGGACGCGCAAACCACGGCCCCGGCGCATGATTTCACCAGACAGCCGGTTCAGACCGTGATGTTGGTCAGGGCGCTGGCCACTTCGTTATCCCGGCTGACGAAGTGGCGCTGGCCACTTCGTTATCCCGGCTGACGAAGGCCAGGCGCACCGTGGCCGTCAGCTGGTAGCTGTCGTAGTAAGGCAGGTAGTCGAGGCTGACCGCGATGCGACGGCGGTAGCCCACGTACCAGCCCGGCCGCGCCACGCAGAGCGCCGTGCCCTTCGTGTTGCTGCTGGTCGTGCTGGCATTGACCTTGCCCGCGGCGCCCTCGCTCAGCGGCATCTCCGCGCTGACGATCACCGGCGCGCCGTCCATGAAGCCGATCTGTCCGCTGCGCGCCGTGGCCTGCGGCCCGGCCTTGTCCATGGTCAGGAATTCATCCAGACCCAGCAATTTGGCGTAGGTGCCGCTGTCGACGATCCACGCCAGGTCCGCCGGCCGGGCCGCGTGACGCGCCGCCAGTTTGAAGCGCGCCGAGCGCAGCAGCGCCAGGCTCGGCGCCCCGTTGGCGTCGACGCGGCCGCCGCTGTGGCTCACCAGCGCCAGCTTGCGCAGGCCGTCGAAAGCCCTGTAGCGGCTGTTGCTGTCGGGCGTCTGGCCGTTGCTGTTGACGTTGCCGCTGCCGGCCGTGTCGCCGTTGAGCAGCACGTGGTCGATGCTGTCGGTGATGGCGCGCATGGCCTGCTCGCGGTAGATGGCCAGCACCGGCACGATGGAGTCCTCCACCAGTTCCGCGCTGAAGCCGACGCGCAGCGCCAGTTTCTTCGCGTTCAGTTGCACCTTGCCGCTGCCGATCTTGCTCTCCGGGATGGGGTTGCCGCTGCCGAGGGTCAGATGCGCCTCGTCGCTGGTCTCCGGCACGAAGTAGACGCTCGGGTCCGCGCCCTCAACCGGCAACTCGAAGGGGTTGGAAGGCATCTCGATCGACTGGAAGAGCGGCAGGATGGCGTTCTCCAGCCGCGCCTGTTGCCAGATCTGGCTGCTCCACAGGTCCGGCACCCACTCGTCGCCGAAGCCGGCCTGGGTGCTGTGGCTGAGTTCGTCGGCCTTGACCGCGCTCAGCCCCTCGCGCCCCAGCTTGTGCGCCAGGGCGTTGCCGTAGCGCTCGCTGACGCCGCGGAACTGCTTCGTCGCGCTCAGCAGCATGTAGCCATGCAGCATGTCCATGGCCCCCAGCGAGTCGTAGGGGCTGCTGACGGGCGTCGGCTTCAGTGCCTCGTCGGCGCTGGCCAGCGGCAGACGTTTGCGCGCCGGAGTCGTCGTACTGTTTTCTGTCATGTCCTCTCCCTGTGTTTCCCTGTCTTCTGTGGTGACGGCTTCGCCGAGCAAGGACGCATCCATGCCCAGCGCCTCCCAGGCGCTCTTCAGGGTACGGGCGTCGCTGCGGCGCGGCTGGGCCGGTGTGGGCGTCAGACTGCCCTCGACGATCGGCCAGCGGCGGATCTTGCCGTCATCCGCCACCTCGACCAGATGCGCCAGGCTGCCCGAGGACCAGCCCAGCACGCGTTTCTCGATCAGGCGCTGCACGGCGCGCGCCCAGCGCTGGCGCAGGTCCAGCTGCGCCTCGGCCCACACGCCGGTCTCGTCCGGCACCAGCGTGTCTATCGCGCCGATCACGGCCGCCTTCAGGGCGCCGTCCAGCCCGTGCTGATAGAGCAGCGGGCGCTGCGGATACCAGCCCAGGCCCAGTTCCGTTTCCGCGGTGAAGTACTCGCCCTGCAGGTCGCGTTCTTCGGGGCCGCCCCAGACCACCAGGTAGCCGCCGATGCGTCCCCTGGCGTCCAGGGCCTTCAGTGTTGTTTGCATGCCTTCTCCATAGATGTCCCCTGCTGGCAGAAATGACGCGCGGACCGGGGCCGTCCGACGCCAGGCTTTCCCCTCGGTCCGTCCGCACGCGGCTGGCAAGGATGGTGCAGGGGCGGGGGTCATGCGGGTGTGGGGTCGGCGCCGTCGGACGCCCGCAGGCGCGACCGCGCGTCAGCGACACCGTTGTCTGTGTAGGGGCCTGTGGGCCCGTCCCGGGGGCGCTGCTACGGCACAAGCCTGGCAGCCTTTTTCAGCTCCCTGGGTCACGGGTGTGCTGCATTCGGGGAGTGCGTGGCGAGTCGTGAAACAGGCCCCGCTCCCGGGCGGGAACAGGGCCTGAAGGGCTAACTTGCGTTGCAGTCGTTCAGGTCAGCGCCGGCGCGCGGCAGGCATGCTCGCTGCTTACCCCTGCAGCCAGGCCAGGCTGAAGGCCAGCGCCTCGTCGATCACTTCCGGCCGTTCTGACAGCACGTCGAAGACGTGATCGCCATCCAGCACCACCAGTGCCTCCGCGCCCTCATGGTAATCGAGGAAGACCTGGCCGGCCTGCGGTTGCGGCGCCACGGTGGTGTCGCGCTCACCCACGATGACCAGCAGCGGGCCGCCGTAGCCGGCGATTTCGGCCACCGGATCTACCAGAAAGATTTCCTCGAAGAAGTGGCCCCTGAGCGAGGTTTCGACGCCCCAGGGCAGCATGATGGTCGTTACCTCGTCGCCGCTGGACGCGGCGGCCATGACAGTGTCGTGGCCCAGCAGGATGCCGTAACTCACGGGCGGGCTGGCCACCGCCGACCAGAGCACCACGTTGCTGACGCGGTCATCGCGCCCGGCCGTCGCCGCGGCCACCAGGCCGCCCTGGCTCAGGCCGATGATGCTGATGCTGCCGCTGTCGACGCCCTCCAGCATCTCCAGATAGTCGATGGCGGCGACGGCGTCGGAGATCTGGCCGCTGAAGGTCGTGTCCTCCCAGGCGCCGTCGCTTTCACCGGAGCCGCGGAAGTCGATGCGCAGGCTGGCGACGCCGCGCTCGCCCAGCCAGCGCGCGGCGCGGCTGAACATCGT
>DAOUIB010000411.1:0-17610 GCA_034428275.1 Anaerolineae bacterium | reverse complement strand
GGAATAGTTCGCCGGCGGCGTGGCCGAGGCGTTCCAGTAGAGGGTGATTTCCAGCGGCGAACCTGGCAGCGGCTCGGGGACATGCAGGTCGTAGCCAGTGAGGCGGATGTGGTCGCCGAAGCGGACGTCGGTCTCGTGCTGCATGCGCCACAGGCGGTAAAGGAAGGCTTCGTTGTCGCGACGCTCCGGCGGGGCGGTGAACTCCCGTATCAACAGCATATGGTCCAGGTAGGCCTGTGCCGCCCCGTCGTCGCCAAATTGCTGCTCGCGGACGGTGGCGGGGATCAGGGCCCAGGTGATGCGCTCGTCGTCGATCCAGGCATTCAGCGGCTTTTCGCGAATGTCATCGACCGTCCGCCAGTCCAGGCGGACGCGCTGCGGCATTCTGCTGCGACCGGGATCGAACCAGCGTTCGGTGGGTGGGTAAACGAGGACTTTGGAGGGCTCGAGGTTGTCGTCGAGCCAGTCGCGCACGATGACGGGCCAGGGCAGGACGCGATAGTCCTGCACCAGGCGCAGGGTGGTGGGCAGCAGCAACAGCAGCGGGTAAGCCAGCAGCAGGGCCTGCGCGACCCGACGGCTGCGCGCCTGGCGCAGGATGGACAGGGCTTGCACCATGGCCGTGGCCAGCAGGAGGTAAAGCATCAGGGTTGCCGGCAGGAGATGGCGCGGCCAGATGCGTTCCAGCGAATCCGGTCCGTAGGGGCGAATCGAACTGGTCGCCCAGGTCGTCAGGAACATGATGGCGGCCACCACCAGCAACGCGGGGATGGACAATGGCGCAGCAGCTGCCGCAGAACGCTCGCCCAGCGCCAGCAGGATCAGCAGCAGAACCAGCGGCAGCGTCAGGGGATGGAGCAGACTGACGCTTCGTTCCAGGAACAGAAAGAAGGCCTCCGTATCCCACAGGTGACTGCGCAGCGCCTCCTGCGCGTGGACCTGGAAACGTGCCGGCAGGCGTTCCAGAATCAGGATGGCGGCGGCGACGCCGGTCACAAGGCCGGCGCCGCCCAAAAGCAGGACCAGGCGCCAGCCCGGTCGGTAGCGGCGCCACGCCTGCCAGAGCAGCGCGGCGGCACCCGGAATGACGGCGACCAGCAGGCGGTACTCGGCCAGAAAGCAGAGCGCGCCGAGGGCGATGCTGGCCAGCGCCAGGCGCCAGCGACGGGGCGATTCAAGGGCGTGGGCGGCCAGCAGGGCGCTGAGCACCAGCAGCGGGATGACCAGCGATTCGCCGATGGCGTAGATCATCACTTCGAGCACGTCGGGATCGAAGGCCCACAGGGCCGCGGCGAAGATGCCGGCCAGCGCTCCGCCGCAGCGCCGGCCCAGCATGGCGAACCAGATCACGCCCAGGGTATTGAACAGCAGCATGAGGCGCCGCAGATCCAGCACCGCGTCGATAGCCAGCGGGCGCCCCTGCGCCTCGGCGAAGGGTTGCGCCAGTTGCTGCAGCCAGACGTTCAGCGGCGGATAACCAGGCACGTATTTGGGCCCGGTCACCACGGGCATGTCACGGGCGATGCGTCCGAGGAACCAGATGCGCAACTCGTCAAGTTCCTCGAACCAGGGCAGGCCGAAGTCATGCACCGGCAGCCGCAGCAGCAGCCCGACGAGGATGATCAGGCCGACGATCGGCCAGAAGTGCCGGTCCGGCTGCAGAGAAAACGCGCGCGCCTTGCCTGCCGCGCGCCGCAGGGCCCTAAGGTGCATCCATGCTCCCGGCGGCTGTGCCGGAACCGGAACGCCAGCCGGGCGCGTCAACGAGTTCGCCATCGATATAGGCCAGGTGCTCCTCGATCAGGGCCGGCGGCACCAGCGAGCGGAAGAGGCGCAGGCTTAACCAAAGCAGCGCCAGGTCGTCCAGTTGGCCCAGCAGGGGCAAAAAGTCCGGGATCAGGTCCAGCGGCGCGACAAGATACAGCGCCGCGGCGACCGGGATGGCCTTCTGCCACAGGGGTACGCGCTCGTCAAGCAGCAGGCGGCGCAGCAACTTCAGTTCACGGACCTGCTCGCTCTCCTGCAGTTGCGGCAGGGAACGGGCCAGTTCCGTCGCCAGGGCGGCGACGCGCTGCTGCCAGCGCCCCTCCCGCAGCAGATCCCACAGGGCCTGGCGCAGGCGCGCGTCCCCCGTCCGCAGCAGCAGTTGCATCAGTCGCCAGCGTGCATTGGCGTTCATCGTTCAGGCCTCCACGTCACGCCCAGTATACGCGCCCGCTGCGCCCCCGTCACAGAACCAGTTCAGCAGCCATTAATCCGCTATCCTTATAGTGGCGTTACAAGGGGCCGGACAGCAAGCCACAGGCAGGAGCTGGACATGACCGGCGAACGCATCCTGGTAATCGAGGACGAAGTGGCCATCGCCCGCTTTATTGAGCGCGGCCTGGTCTTCGAAAATTACCGTCCCGTCATACGTCACGACGGCCACAGCGGCCTTGCCGCCGTACGCGATGAGCCGCCGGACCTGGTCGTCCTGGACTGGATGTTGCCCGGTCTGGACGGTCTGGAAGTCTGCAAGCGCCTGCGCCGGGCCAGCGACGTGCCGGTGCTGATGCTGACGGCGCGCGATGACGTCAGCGACCGCGTGCAGGGCCTTGACGCCGGCGCCGACGACTACCTCGTCAAGCCCTTTTCCTTTCAGGAGTTGCTGGCCCGCATCCGCGCGCTGCTGCGGCGCAACGCGCCCGCCAGCCGCCCCGAGGTGCTGCGCTTCGCCGATCTGTCGCTGGATACCGGTACGCGCCGGGCGCAACGCGGCGAGCGCATGATCGACCTGACGGCCAAGGAATACGAACTGCTCGAACTCTTCATGCGCAATCCGCGCCAGGTGCTGACGCGCGACGTCATCTTCGATCGCGTCTGGGATTATGATTTCGGCGGCGCCAGCAATATCATCGAGGTTTACGTGCGCTACCTGCGGCAAAAGGGCGAGGCCGGCGACGAACCGCGCCTGATCCATACCGTGCGGGGCGTGGGCTACGTGCTGCGGGAGGAATAGCCGCGTCGACATGACCTTTCGCAAACGGCTCGTCCTTTACTTTTCCGGCCTGCTGGCCATTTTCATCCTTGTCTTTGGCGTACTCGTTTACACGGTGCTGGACAGCGCCCTGATGCAGTCCGTCGATCGTCGCCTGGAAGAGACCGCCACCCTCGTCATCAACAACAGCCGCGGCCTGTCCTCCCTGGTGAGCACCCAGCGCGTCATCGTGCTGCCCCGCCTGGATATCTTCAGCTTTCCGGGCGTTGGCGTGCAGGTCTGGTCCGTCGACGACGGTCCGCCGCAACTGGAAGCCGCCTCCAACAACATCGCCACCCTGGAACGACCGCTGAACCCGGGCGCGCTGGGGGCGAGCGAGCCGGTCTACGCCAACGTCACGCTGAGCGACCATGCCGTGCGCGTGCTGAGCAGCCCGATGACCGCCGGCGGCGAGTTGCTGGCCAACGTGCAGCTGGTCATGCCCCTGCGCGCCATGCACGAGACGCGCCAGAACCTGCTGCTCGTCATGGGCCTGGGCGGCAGCCTGGTCGTGCTGGCCTCGATCGCCGGTGGCCTGTGGCTCTCGCAGCGCGCCCTGCGGCCCATCCGTCGCATCGCGGCGGCGGCGGCCTCCATCGCGCGCACGGACGACCTCGATACCCGCCTGGAATGGCAGGGGCCGCGTGACGACCTGGGGCGCCTCGTCTCGGTCTTCAACGACATGATGGCGCGCCTGCAGGGCCTCTTCAGCGTGCAGCAACGCTTCGTCGCCGACGTGTCCCACGAACTGCGCACGCCGCTGACCGCCATACGCGGCAACCTCGATCTCATCCGTCGCTATGGCATGGACGAAGCCTCGCTGGAGGCCATTGAGGGCGAGGCCGGGCGCATGGCGCGCATGGTCGATGACCTCCTGCTGCTGGCGCGCGCGGACTACGGCGGTCTGGCGCTGGAGCTGAATACGCTGGATCTCGACACCCTCTTGCTGGAGGCCGGGCGGGAGGCGCGACTGCTCGCCGGAGAGCGCGACCTGGACATTGAGATGCGCCGCCTTGAACCCCTGCGCGCCCGGGGCAACGCCGACCGCATCAAGCAGTTGCTGCTCAACCTGCTGGACAACGCGATCAAGTTTACGCCCGACGGGGGCCGCATTACACTGGGCCTGTACCGCGACGGCGGCCACGCCGTGCTGGAGGTTAGCGACAGCGGCATCGGCATCGCGCCGGGAGACGCGCAGCGCATCTACGACCGCTTCTGGCAGGCAGACCCCTCGCGGCGGCGGGCGCAGCAACGCGACCAGGACGCCGGCCTCGGCCTTTCGATTGTGAAGTGGATCGTGGACGCGCACAACGGACGCATCGATCTCGAAAGTGCGCCGGGGAGGGGCACGACCTTCTCTGTGCGCCTCCCGCTGGCGCAGGAAACCCCGCCACTGCTGCCAGAGAGCGAGGTGGCCCGTGGCGCGCGCCGCCGCCCCGCCTGGTGGCGTATTCGCCGCAACGGAGAGGTCGCGGCGCAACAATCGGGTGAGGGATCGTAAGGGCGTCGACAGGGGGGATGGCATGGCACACGCGCTGGTTGAACAATTGCGCTTCACCCGCAGCGAGTGGACGCGCGGCCTGAAGGACGTGGACGCAGAGGAGGCGCGCCGCCGTTGCGGCCGCCTCAACGCCATCAGCTGGATGATCGGCCACCTGGCCTGGCACGAACAACTCTACTGGTTTCGCCTGGCGCAAGGGACGACGCCGATGCCGGAACTGGGGGCCTACGGCTTCGGCAAGCCCGCCAGCGAACCGCCGCTGGACGAAATGTGGGATGCCTGGCGGCGCATCACGGCCATGGCCGACCCCTGGCTGGATGAACTCACGGCGGAGCGTATGAGCGACTATCTGGCGGGTGACGCCAGGCGCGAGGAGGACATCGGCACGCGCCTGCTGCGCATCAACTATCATTACTGGTTCCACCTGGGCGAGGCCCTGGCCCTGCGCCAGTTGCTGGCCGGTGAGTCGCAGCATCCCCTGCCGGAATTCGTCGGGTCGATGGCCGCGGCGCCCTGGCGCCCTGACTGACGCGCGGGGCTTCCGTCAGCAAAAACGCGCCCGCCAGGCGGCGCAGCGTATGATTTACACTTGAGCGCCCTGAAGGCAAGGACAGCCGCGAGGATGCGGGGAGGAAGACATGGCACACGTACTCGTTGAACAGTTGCGCTTCACGCGCCGTCACTGGCAGCGTGGCCTGAGCGACGTCACGGCGGAGGAAGCCCTGCAGCGCCACGGGCGCATCAACCCGATCGGCTGGATGATCGGCCACCTGGCCAGCCACGAGCAGTACCTGTGGTTTGTGGAGGGTCAGCAGCAGGAGGGGCCGGCCCCGCAGGTGTATGCCTGCGCCTACGGCCAGCCCGACAGCGCGCCGCCCCTGGACGAGATGTGGGAGGCCTGGCAGGGCATCACCGCGGCCTCCGATCCCTGGCTGGATACCCTGACTTCAGCGCAGATGGAAGAATACCTGCCCGGCGACGAGCGACAGGTGGAGAACACCGGCTCCGCCATGCTGCACCTGATCTACCATTACTGGTTTCACCTGGGCGAGGTCATGGCCGCGCGCCAACTGCTGGCCGGCGACTCGCCGCATCCCCTGCCGGAGTTCCCCGGCCCGCTGGTCGGGGCCTTCTGGCGTGCGCCCGACTGACGTACCGGAGCCTTCGTACTGACGGCTTGGCACTGACGGCTTGGCCGCCGCCAGCATAAACACTGGAACCTTCGTACTGAAACCTTCGCCCCCTCCACTTCGCCGTTCCAGGGATAAACCGGTTTCAGCATAAACCCCTTCCGCTTCGCCGCTCCAGGGATAAACCGCCGGCAGCACAGCTGCCGGAATCTCAACCGGCGGCGTCGGCCGTCGGGGTCAAGGCGGCCTCCGCCGTCACGGTCGCCAGCACGGCTGCGGTCTCGGCCGTGGCCGTCGTCCGGGCCTCCGCCGTGGCCGTCGCGATCTCAACCTCGCTCAGCGGGTTGAGCGTGGCCGTGGGCAGGGGCGTCGCCGTCGGCAGCGGCTGCCAGGGCGGGTCGTCGATCCGCTCCAGGACTGCGTCCAGAGGCCGGCTGTTGACCAGCAGGACCTGGTTTCCCTGGTCCAGGTCCGGCGCGGAGGCGCCCGCGTCCAGTTGCCGCTTCATGACGTAGTAGCGCGTGCCCTGCGGGTTTTGCTTGCCGACGAAGACGATCTCCAGCGGGCCTTCGCCACGGTCGATTTCGAGGGTCCAGGCCGGCGCGTCGAGGCCGAAGGCGCCCGCTTCGTCAATCTCGAAGCTGCTGCTGACGGCCAGTTCCAGCAGGTCCGCGACGGCCTCCTGCGCCGCCGCCTGGTCGACTGTGCGCTGTTCCGCGTCCGCCGGGCCCTCAAGAGCCCAGGTCTCGTCCGCGCGCGTCAACAGGATGCTGCTGCCGCTCTGGTTGTCGCGCAGGCCCACGCTGACGAGCTCGGCCGGTGCCAGGTCGGGCAGCAGGGGGCCGCCCTCCTCCTGCACGACGGGCGTGGCGACGGCCTCGTCCGCGCCCCGCTCCTGGCTGAGCAACAATACGACGAGGATGACGATGGCGCTGACCAGCAGCAGCAACAGGGTATTGCGGCTGAGACGCATGGCTCACTGCCCTCCCTGTGGCGCGCTTTCGCGGTTGCGGTACCAGACCAGCGCGCCGATCGCCAGCACGCCGAAGGGCAGCAACAATGAAGTGATGACGTTGATCAGCGCGAGGCTCTGCGCGTCGGCGAAGAGCGGCGCGTCCTGCGGGCGCGCGGCGCTCTGGATGTTGACCTGGGAGAACCAGTCCTCGAAATCCGTGGCCCAGAAGATGCTGTCCACCGCCACGTCGAAGTTGGCCACGCCGTTGATGCCGGTGAAGCCGTTGGCCAGCATCGAGGTGCTGCCAAAGAGCACCACGCGCGCGCCGGTCTCGCTGTTCTCGGCGGCGGCGGCCAGCACCAGCGGGCCGGTCAGGCTCGTCTCCTCCGGCTCGATGTTGCCTTCCAGCACGGCGCTGAAGTCCCTCATGTTGTAGGAGTCGGCCGAGGAGGAAGCCAGCGAGGTCAGCGTCACCGTAGCCGGCGGCTCTTCCGCGATCTCAATGCTGTGCGGCGCCTCGAAGACCAGCGCGAAGCCCGCTGAGTAAGGCTGCGTGATGCGATGGTAGGCGTCCAGCTCCGTGCTGACCGGGTAGAGCGGGTTCTGGAAGGCCTGGCTGCGGTCGAGCACCATGTCGTTGCGGAAGCGCAGGCCGAAATGCCGGTAGAGCCAGTCGCCGAGCGCGGCATCCGCGGCCAGCGGCGCGCTGCCGGTCTCAAGCCCGGGCGCGGCCAGCAGGATCAGCTTGCCGCCACCGGCGAGGTAGTCCGTCAGCACCGCCAGTTCCGGTTCGGAGAGTGGGCGGCTGCCCCCGGCGATGATCATGATCTCGCCGTCGATGGCGGGGTCGTTCAGACGCAACGCGCTTTCCGGCCGCGTGAAATCCAGCAGCGGCACCTCGCGGTTGGTCCAGTCCAGTTGCTGTTCGAGGCCGAGGCTGAGGGTGGAGAGGCCCTCCGGCCCGGAGGCGTTCATGCCCGGGCCGTCCTCCACCTCGATGAACCAGGTGCGGAAGTCTCCGGCGACGGCGTTGCGCAGGATGGCGTTGGTCAGGCCGTCCTGGCTGAAGAAGCGCAGCAGTTCGCCTTCCTCAAGGTCCGGCTCCCCTTCTGCATTGAGGCGTGTGACGAATTGCTGGTTGGGGTTGGCGGCGCCCATCTGTTCGGCGCGCAGGGGGTTGCGGTCGAGGTCGACGAACTCACTGATCACCTTGCCCTGGCTGACGGAGACGTATTCCGCCATCAGCAGCTCCAGCTGGTCGCGAATGCCCGCCGCGGTGGCGCTGATGAAGGTGGTCACGTGCACCTGCGGCAGCGTGGGGTCGGCGCCGATGGCGGCGATGGCGCTGCGCCCCTCGGACGAGAGCGCGTATTCATTGGACTGGCTCAGGGTGACGCTGAGGTTGGCCTGGCGCACGAAGGTGTAAATGGCGACCAGGGCGGCCAGCACGACCAGGGTGACCAGCAGGCTGGTGCCGCCGAAACGCAGGGTGCGTCCCGTGAGGACGGCGCGCAGCTGCTGCGGCGCCGTGAAGGCCCAGCCGAGCAGCGCCAGCAGCGCGATGCCCAGCGCCCCCCAGGCGACGACGGCATCGGCGTTGACGGCGAAGGCCAGCAGCCCGGCCAGGCCGGCGGCCAGCGCCAGCAAAAGCAGGCTGCGGGGCGGCAGGAAGGGCTGATCGTCGGAAAGTTTGTCTTGCATGCTCAGGCTCTCCAGCGACGGGTCTCAACCAGACGGGTGGTGATGAAGAGGGCGCCGACGATCACGCAGATGAAATAGACGACGTCCTCGGCGCGCACGATGCCCTGCGCCAGGGTGACGGAGAAGTGGGCCTGCAAACCCAGCTCGCGCACGAAGTCGGCCAGCAGGCTGGAACTGCCCTGGCCGGCGATCCAGATGGCGGCGATCTCGGCGAGGTAGAGCACCAGGATGGTGGCCGAGCCGAGAAAGGCCGCCACGATCTGGTCCTCGGTCACGGCGGACCAGATCAGGGTGATGGCCAGTACGGCGCCGCCATAGAGCCAGGCGCCGCCGTAGGCGCCGAGGGCCACGCCGGCATCCGGCACGCCGATGAATGACTGCAGGAAGTAGAAAACCAGCGAGAGCAGCAGGAGCACGCTGTAATAGGCCCAGGCGGCGAGGAACTTGCCGATGATGAAGCTGCTCTCGTGCATTGGCAGCGTCATCAAGACCTCCAGCGTGCCTTCGCGGCTTTCCTCGGCCAGCAGACGCATGGTCAGCAGGGGCGCGATGAGGAACATGAGGAAGGTCAGCAGGTTGGGCGCGAAACCGGCGTCGGCCGGGACGCCGCTGCCGAAGGACAGCGCCGCGTTGGCCTGGGCGATGAAGCCGTTGAAGAGCACGCCGAGGAAAAGTAGCAGCGCGAAGGCGATGGCGTATGCCACCGGCGACCGGAAATAGAGGGCCAGTTCGCGGCGAAACACGGCCAGAACGCTATGCATGGCTCACCTCGTCTTCCTCCGGCGTCTCCGCCGGGGCTTCCGCTTCGTCGGGTGGCTCCTCCGGCGGCGCGCGGCTGCCGGCCACCTCGAGGAAGATGTCTTCCAGCGTCACGGCCACCGAGCGCAGTTCGTTCAGCGCCCAGCCGCGCTCCAGCACCGCGCGGGCGATGGCCGGGCGCGGGTCCAGGTCCGGGTCGGCTGGCGTGGCGGTGATGCCGTCGGCGCTGATGTCGGCCTTTTCGACCTCGGGCAGGGCCTTGACGAGCGCCTGCGCCTCGTCCAGCGGCGCGTCGACGCGCAGGACGACCGGGCGCCCGCTCTCCAGTTCGCTGCGCAGCGCCTGGGGCGAGCCCTGGGCCATGATCTCGCCGCGATCGATGATGACCACCTGGTCGCAGATTTGCTCGGCCTCGGAGAGGATGTGCGTGCTGAAGAGCACGGTGTGGTCGCGCCCCAGCACGCGCACCAGGTCCCGCAATTCCAGCACCTGGAAGGGGTCGAGGCCGATGGTGGGCTCGTCGAGAATGAGCACTTCGGGGTCGTGAATCAGCGCCTGGGCCACGCCGACGCGCTGGCGCATGCCCTTGGAGAGGGTGCGAATGCGGCTGTCGGCGCGGTGCACCAGGTCGACGCGCTCGAGCACCTCGCGCGCGCGGCGCCTGCCATCGCGCAGGCCGCGGATGTCGGCGATGAACTTAAGGTAGCCAATGGCCGTCATGTCGCGATAGAGAGGCACGTTTTCCGGCAGATAGCCGACGCGCCGGCGGACTTCCATGCTGTCCGTGAAGACGTCATGGCCGGCGACGATGGCGCGGCCCGAGCTGGGCGGCATGAAGCCGGTGAGGATGCGCATGGTGGTGGTCTTGCCGGCGCCGTTGGGGCCGAGAAAGCCGGTCACCTGGCCGGGCCGGGCCTGAAAGCTGACGTCCCGGATGGCGCTCACCTCGCCATAGCGCTTGCTCAGGTTTTCAACTTCGATCATGGAGTTTTGTTCCTTCCACACGCGCCGCAAACCGGAGCGTCGCCGTCCACTGTCGCCGACCCGGTTGCGGGCGGCCAGTATAGCGTTGCCCCGGCGGCGTGTGCAGCCAGAATATGAAGAATCACATTAAACATTGTGGGGGCAGGGACGGCGATCACCCCGGTTGACCGCCGCCCCCGACGACGCTGTCAGCCGTAGAGCGTGACGGGCGCCAGTTCCATGTCCGGTGCATTCATGTAGCGGGCATTGACCCAGCCGACGGCGCCCTCGCCCCGGAAGTCATGGTCAACCTGCAGCCAGCCGCCCTGCTCGTCGCGCCCCAGCACGGCGACCACGTGCCCGCGCGTGAGTTGCGTCAGGATCTCGCCCTCCGGGACGACGGGCAGGTCGCGCACGTTCAGACGGCCTGTGTCAACCATCGCGAAGAGCGCGCCCTCGGCGGCGAAGGCATCCGCGCCGGGCGGCGCCAGATCCAGGCGCGGCGCGACCAGATAGCGCGCGTTGACCCAGGCGGGCTCGCCGTCGATATCCAGTTGCGCCCAGCTTGAGTCGAAGTTGCGCGCCAGCACGGGGTATTCCTCGTCGCGCCACAATTTTGTCACGATCTCACCGCCGAGGAAGTTGGGAATGTCGCGCGCGTTGACCCGGCCGGTGTTGACCCGCGCGCTGACGGGCAGTTCCGCCGCGTCCGGCTGCAGCAGCGGCGCCAGATCCAGGTCGGGCGCCAGCAGGTAGCGCGCGTTGACCCAGCCCGCCTCCCCGTCGATATCCAGTTGCGCCCAGGATGAGTCCATGTTGCGGCCGGTGACCGGCCAGAAGCTGTTGTTGAATACCTGCGTCAGCACGAAGCCGTATTGATGGTGCGGGAAGTCGCGCACGTTGAGCCGGCTCGTATTCACCTCGGCGAAAATGGCGTCATCCGCCGCGGAGGCATCCGCACTGAGGGGCGCCAGTTCCAGGCGCGGCGCGTCGATGTAACGCGCGTTGACCCAACCCAGGGTGCCGTCGATGTCGAGTTTGGCCCAGGTGCTGTCCAGATTACGCCCGACGACGGGATAAATCTCGCCACGCCACAGTCGTGTCACCACCTCCCCGGCGAGGAAGTTTGGGACGTCGCGCGCATTTAGCCGGCCGGTGTCGACCTGCGCGTTGACCGGCAAGGCCTCCGGGTCTGTCTCCAGTTCCGGCGCTGCGGCCAGATCAGGCGCCAGCAGATAACGCACGTTGACCCAGCCGGGTTCACCGTCGATATCCAGCTGCGCCCAGGAGGCGTCCGCGTTGCGGCCGGTGACGGACCAGATCGAGTTGTTGAAGACCTGCGTCAGCACCAGGCCGTACTCGTGGTGCGGGAAGTCGCGCACGTTGAGCCGACCCGTCCGGACGCGGGCATTGATGATGCCCGCCGCCGCCGCGCTGGCGCTGAAGGGCGCGTCCTGCAGGCCAGGCGCGATGATATAGCGCGCGTTGACCCAACCTGTCTCGCCGTCGATGTCGAGTTGGGCCCAGGTGCCTTCAAGATTGCGCCCGACGACGGGGTAGCTTTCGCCCCGGTCGATCTGCGTCAGCACGCGCCCCAGCAGAAAGACGGGCGTGTCGCGCACGTTAAGCCGGCCGCTGGCGACCACGGCCATGAGTTCCGCACCTTCTTCCTGGGCTGTCAGTGGCCCGGTCGCCAGCGCGGAAGCGAGCAGTACCAGAGCCAGTGCGATCCTGAACCAACGTTTCATTTTGTGTCCCCTCCGCATGCGTAGCCGGCGGGTAGTATACTCTTTGTCACCTCTTCCTTCACAATCCTTCACATTCACCATGGCGATGTGAGCAAGACCCGCCAGTACGCGGCCCTGCGGTACCGTTTGTGTCATGGTGGAAGGGGCATTGTTCTCCCTGCCCCTGAACGACGGCAGCGCCGAAAGCGCCGGGCGCCCCGGCGCGTCGTTGCGGGCCCCGGGCCGCGGCAGCCCGGTATGGAAATGGCCTGGCGGCCTGTTCAGGCAAATGCGCGAAGCATGCCGTTGGAACCTGCCAGCCGGACTGGTTCCAGGTCGGGAAATTCGGGCGTCGACAAACACGGGTGACCGACGCCCTGCATGCTGGCGGGCGCCAGGCGGCTGCTAGCCGTAAAGCGTGACGGTCACCTCATTCCTGCGCGGGATATGGAGGTAACGGCCGTTGACCCAGCCGATGGCCCCTTCACCCCGGTGATCGTAGTCGATCTTTATCCAGTTGCTGTTGGCGTCGCGTCCCAGCACGGTGACGACCTGGCCGCGCGACAACTGCGTCAGGATTTCACCGTCCGGGTAAACGGGTCTGGCGCGCACGTTCAGGCGGCTGATGTCCACGCGCGCGAAAATGATTTCATGCGCGGCCTGGGCTTCCGCGCTGACTGGCGCGAACTCCAGGTCCGGTGTGGTCTGGATCAGGCGCGCCCGGACCCAGGCGGCCGTACCGTCGATATCCAGTTGGGCCCAGTCCGAACCGGGATCGCGGCCCGTCACGGGGTGGATGTCCCCGCGCCAGAGTCTTGTCACCACCTCGCTGCCAAGCAGGTCGGGGATGTCGCGAGCGTTCAGGCGGCTCGCATCCACGCGCGCGAAAACCGTTTCCTGCGCAGCCTGGGCGTCTGCGCTGAGCGGCGCCAGTTCCAGTCGTGGCGCCTCAAGGTAGCGCGCGTTGACCCAGCCGGGCTCGCCATTGATATCCAGCTGCGCCCAGTTGCCGTCCACGTTGCGCGCCAGCACCGGGTAAACCTCGTTACGCCAGAGTTTCGTCACCACCTCCCCGCCGAGGAAGTTGGGGATGTCGCGCACGTTGAGCCGGCCGGTGTTGACTCGCGCGTTGACGGGCAGGTCCGACAGGTCCGTGTCCAGTTCGGGCGCTGCCGCCAGATCAGGCGCCAGCAGGTAACGCGCGTTGACCCAGCCGCTGGTGCCATTGACGTCCACCTGGGCCCAGGTGGAGTCCGCGTTGCGGCCGGTGACGGGCCAGATCGTGTTGTTGTAGACCTTTGTCAGCACAAAGCCGAACTCGTGGTGCGGGAAGTCGCGCACGTTGAGCCGACCGGTCTGCACGCGGGCATTGACGATGCCCGCCGCCGCCGCGCTGGCGCTGAAGGGCGCGTCCGCCAGGCCTGGCGCGACGAGGTAGCGCGCGTTGACCCAGCCCAGGATGCCGTCGACGTCGAGCTGGGCCCAGGTGCCCTCCAGGTTGCGCCCGACGACGGGGTAGCTCTCGCCGCGGTCGATCTGCGTCAGCACGCGCCCCAACAGGTACACGGGTGTGTCACGCACGTTCAGCCGGCCGGTCGCGACCACCGCCGTGATCTCCGGCCTTGTCTCGTCGCCGCTCGCTTCCTGGGCCGCCAGCGGGCCCGCCATCAAGGCGATCAGAAAAATCACTCCAGTCGTGATTATTCGTAAAACCGACGTCATATCAAACCCCCTCCACTTGTGGCGCCGGGCGGGAGTATACACGCTCGTTGGCCATGCTTCGTTAAATTGTCTTAACAGGACCCGGTCCCTTGCCACCAGGTCGTCACAGTTTCTCACGTCAGGGGAGGCGCCGTGGCAGGGGATCGCGCCGTGGCGGCGGGGCCGGAAAGGGCCGCTGGCCGAACCTAACTGGACGCGGGCGTTGGCTCCGCCGTCATCTCCTGCAGGGCGGGTGTTTGCGCAGGGGGCAGGGAGCCGGAGTCGTCGCCATCCTCCTCCTCCTCAGGCGGCGTTTCGCGGCTGTCGTCGATGACGGGCACGGCTTCCAGGTCGGGCAGGACGGTGATCCAGGCGCCGCTGACCCAGCCGGCGATGCCGTCGGCGTTGAGTTGCACCCAGCTGGCATCGGCGTTGCGGCCGATGACGGCGTAGATCTCGCCCTGGCTGACGATGTGCAGGATACGCCCCTGGAGAGAGGGTTCGGCGCGCACGTTGAGGTAATCGGCAGTGACCGTGGCGTCGGAAAGGATGGCGTCCTCGTTGAGCACGGGGACCGTCTCAAGACCCGGATGCGCGTCCAGCCAGTCGCTGTGCGCCCAGCCGTTGATGCCGCTCACGTTCAGCCACAGCCAGTCCTCATCGAGGCTGCGGCCCAGCACGGGGTAGCGTTCGCCCTCATGGATTCGCAGCAGGATGCGGCCCGAGAGGTCCGGCAGGGCGCGCAGGTTGAGGATTCTTGTGTTCACCACGGCCGTGACCTTGGTGACGGGGGCCGGGCTGCCGTCGCTAACCGGCACGTTGGCGAGGTTTTCTGCCTCGACGTAACGCGCGTTCACCCAGGCCTGCAGGTCGCCGAATTCCAGTTCCAGCCAGGTGCCGAGGCCGTTGCGGCCGATAACCGGCAGCACCTGGTTCATGGTGACGAGTTTGACGACGTCGCCGTGCACGCCGGAGTCATTGCGCATGTTCAGGAAGCGCGCCGTGATGCGCGCGCGCGGCGCGTCCTCAGGCGGCGGGGTCAGGAGCGGGTCCATGTTGAAGATCAGGTGGGCCCGGCCCTCCTGCTCCAGGTATTCCACGACGACCGCGTGCTCGCCAGTCTCCAGCGGCAGTTCCACCTGGAAGAATTCTGCGTCGCTGGCGCGCCATTCGTCGATGATCGTTACGTCGTCCACCAGCACGCGAAGCCCGTCATCGGCCTGGGCGCTTACCTGGTAGGTGCCGCCCTCCAGCCAGACGCGGGTCGTCCAGCGCGCCGCGAAGAAGTCGACCGGGACGCCGGCATGCGGCGAGCCCTCGCCCCAGCTGCCCCTCGGCCTGATTTCACTGCGGACGACCACGGGGTTGCCGGCCAGATCCACGTTGTCGAAGTACTCGGCGGTCCAGCTGCCGGTTTGCGCGGCGGCGGGCAAGCCCGGGGCCGTCAACGCCAAGAGCAGGAAAACACAATTTCTTGCAAGGTTCATGCCGGTCTCAACAACTGGTCAAGGCGTCTTCAATGGAGGTTACCGCGTCAGAAAAGGACGTGGCAACCGCATCAGGAATGCCAGGGCTCGTCACTGTGGCCGGCCAGGTGGTTTTCGTGACGGGCGAGGGCGAAGAGCAGGTCGGAGAGGCGGTTGAGGCAGGGCAGCAATTGCGGGCCGATGTCCTCCTCCGCCTGCAGGGCGACGACCAGACGTTCGGCGCGGCGGCAGACGGTACGCGCCACGTGCAGCGCCGCCGCCGCCGGCGTTCCGCCCGGCAGAATGAATACCGTAAGCGGCGGCAGGCCGCCGTCAATGCGGTCAATCTCCGCTTCCAGCCAGCGCACACGCTCCGCATCGATGCGCGTGACGTGGTCGCTGCGGGCCGCCGTCGGCGTCGCCAGATCGGCGCCGGCGCGCAGCAAGAGCGACTGCAATTGCGCCAGACATTCATCGTCGCGCGCGCCGAGGCTGCGCGCCAGGCCCAGCTGTGCGTTTAACTCATCAAGGGTGCCGCAGGCCGCGACGCGCAAATGGGTCTTCGCTACGCGTCCGCCTGCGAAGAGCAAGGTTGTGCCATCGTCGCCGCTGCGGGTGTAAAGTTTCATTCCGGCGACACGCTCTTGCGCATGCAGAACACCTGTGCTATACTACTGCGGCAGATTGACCAGTGGTATTTTCCGCCTGCCAGACTACACTGGGCAGGGCCGGATTTCCAGCGGGAGTGAGCGCGATGGCAAGGCAGCGAACGAAGAGCAACGCGCAGGGCAGCAGGCAGGAGACTGCCCGGCTGAAGGCGCTGGACGCAGCGGTGCAGGACCTGACCCGTCGCTTCGGGGATGGCTCGATCATCCGTCTGGGCGAGGCCAGCGGCCTGGCCGTGGACGTGATCCCGACCGGCTCGCTGGGGCTGGATATCGCCCTCGGCGTGGGCGGCATCCCGCGCGGCCGGGTGGTGGAAATCTACGGGCCGGAATCCAGCGGCAAGACCACACTTTGCCTGCACGTCATCGCCGAGGCGCAGCGCCTCGGCGGCCTGGCGGCCTTTATCGACATGGAGCACGCGCTCGACCCCGTCTATGCCGAGCGCCTGGGGGTGGACGTCGACACGCTCTACATCTCGCAGCCGGACACCGGCGAACAGGCGCTGGAGATCGCGGAGGCGCTGGTGCGCTCCGGCGCTTTGGACGTGGTGGTGGTGGACAGCGTGGCGGCGCTGGTGCCGCGCGCGGAGATCGAGGGCGAGATGGGCGACAGCCACGTCGGCCTGCAGGCGCGCCTGATGAGCCAGGCCCTGCGCAAGCTCAGCGGCGCCATCAAGCAGTCCAACACCTCCGTGCTCTTCACCAACCAGATCCGCGAGAAGGTGGGCGTGATGTACGGTTCACCGGAGACGCAACCCGGCGGCCGCGCGCTCAAGTTTTACGCCAGCGTGCGCCTGGATATCCGCCGCATCCAGGGCATCAAGCAGAGCGGCAGCACCATCGGCAACCGCACGCGCGTGCGTGTCACCAAGAACAAGGTGGCGCCGCCCTTCCGTGAGACTGAATTCGACATCATGTTTTACGAGCAGGGCATCAGCAAGATGGGCGAAATCCTGGACCTCGGCATCGTGCTCGAAATCGTGGAGAAACGCGGCGCCTTCTATCGTTACAACGAGGCCCTGATCGGCCAGGGCCGCGAGAACGCGCGCCGTTATCTGCGGGAAAACCCCGCCGTGCAGGCCGAGATCGAGAATGCCGTGCGGGCCCACTATGGTCTGCCATCCCTGGTCGCGACCGCTGACGACCTGAAAGGCTGAAGCACGCAACGCCGGCCCACACCCTCCCGCGCCCGTCTGGCCATCCGCTTTTGCCACCTTGCGCATGCTCGTTGCGTAGTTGTGGCATGCGAAGCCACGCGACAGGGCGGAAGCCCGTGACCCTGCGTCTGACACTGCTGCTCCTGCTCGCCGCAGCCACGCTGGCCGCCTGTTCGGACCTGGTGCCCTCCGCTGCGGCCACCGCCCTGCCAACTGCCGCCGTCCTGCAAGCGCCGCCGCCGGATACCGTCGAGCTGCTGACGCGGGCCTTCCACAACATCCGCAGCAGCGCCACCCTGCGTCTGGAGGTACAGCACAGCGGCGAGCCCTGGCTGATCGCCACGGACGTCGGCAACGTGGCCTTCGAAGAGGCCGAGGTCAGTTTCGTGGCGCCGGACACCCTGCAGGTCGTCGCCGGCGTGAAAATTTTTGGCCTGTCGGCGGGGGTCGACCTCTTCGCCCGGGGTGAGCAACAGTGGTATCGCAACGCCCTGCTGACGGGCGGCCAGTGGCAGGGCGGCGTCCTCGTGCAGAACTTCAACCCGCAGCAACTGGTCGCGCCGGGCAGCGGCCTCGACCGCGCGGGGCAGGCCTTGCTGGGCCTGACCTGGCAGGGACTGGTGGTCCTGGAAGACGGGCGGACGGCGCATCTGCTGCGCGGCCCGGCGCGCGGCGAGGAAGTCAGCGCCCTGCTGGTCAACCTGGTGCAACTGGAGGGCGAGGTGCAGACGGAGGTCTACGTCGAGCGCGACACGCTGCTGCCCTTGCGTTTCGTGCTGAGCCAGCCGGAGATCGCCACCTGGGAGGTGCGGGTCACGGCGGTCAACGCCGCCGTCCAGCTGGACGCGCCGCTGCAGGCGGGGGGATGA
>DAOUIB010000410.1:0-5112 GCA_034428275.1 Anaerolineae bacterium | reverse complement strand
CTGCCAAAGAGAATGTGAGTCAGGTCACCGCTGTAACTGGGGCGGGTGCTGATGATGGCGATGCCCAGGGCGAACATCGTCACGAAAGCGATGCCGATCGCCGTGTCTTCCTTCACACGGCGATCGCGCGTCAGCACTGCGATGACCAGCGCCGTCAGGACGCCGGCGCCAAGGCCCCCGAAAAACAGGTTGCTGCCCAGGGCGCCGCCGCCGGTCATGTAGGCGACTGCGACGCCGGGCAGCACGGCATGCGACAAGGCGTGGCCGAAAAAGGCCAGACCGCGCGCCACCATAAAGCTGCCGACCACGGCGCTGAGACTGCCCACCAGCATCAGCGCCAGCAGTCCGCGTTGGGCGAATCCGTAGGACAGCGGCTCCAGCAAGGCCTCTACAATCTCAATCATCGTTCAGACCCACCGGCTCACGGATGCTCACAACCTGCAACACGCCGTCCCTGGAAGGCAAGACGCCCGTGGAGTCGCCGTAAACCTGGTGCAAAAGGTCCGTTCTCAGCACCTCCTCCGGCGGTCCGTCGGCCACCAGGGTGCCATGAATGAGGAGCACGCGGTCGAAATCGCGGGCGGCGCGGGCCATGTCGTGGGTTGCCATTAACATGGTGATGCCCTGTTCGCGCAAGAGTTTCAGCGCCGAGGTGATTTCGGCCGCGGCGGCCACGTCCACGCCGTTGAAGGGTTCGTCCAGCAGCAGAATATCGGCTTCCTGGGCGAGAGCGCGGGCGATGAGGATGCGTTGCTGTTGCCCGGCGCTGAGTTCGCCAAAGGCGCGGTCGGCCAGGTGGGCCAGCTGAAACAGCTCCAGCAGCTCCTGCGCTCGCTCACGGTCCCTGCGCGGCCACCATGGCAACCAGCGATTGCTGTGAGCATGCCCCATGGCGACCACGTCCTGCGCCGTGACCGGGAAGTTCCAGTCGATGGCGTTGCGCTGGGGGATGTGACCGACCTGCACCTCCTTGTCGCGGCAGTCGATGCCGTGTACCAGCACCTCGCCGGTGTCGATCGGATTCAGGCCGGCGATGGCCCGAAGCAAGGTGCTCTTGCCGGCGCCGTTGGGCCCGACCAGCGCCACACAGTCGCCGGTCTGCATCGTGAAATTTACGCGGTCGATGGTGCGGGGAGCCCCGGGATAACCTGCCCCGAGCTCCCGCACCACCAGCGCCGCCGGTTGCGACTTCATGACCTTGTCAGTCATCCACCTGCCCCGTCGGACAGGGCATTCACAATCGTCTCGACGATGTTACGCATGAAACCAGTCCAGGTACCGGTCGGGCTGCCTTCCTCGCCCAGCGTTTCGAGGGTCAGGGGCACCACGCTTGCGCCGGTCTCGGCAGCGACCTGCTCCACCAGTTCATTGCTGGTCATTGTTTCTCCGAAAATGGCCAGCAGATTGCGCTCCCGCATCAGGTCGATGAGAGCCGCCAGCTCGGCCACGCCCGGTTCGGCCAGGGTGCTGAAGCCCGGCACAACGCCTCCGAGTTCTGTGAAGCCGTAAGTCCTGGCAAGGAAACCCAGCGCGTCGTGATGGGTGACCAGCAAGCGCCGTTCGGATGGCAGGCTGGCGATCAGCGGCAGCAATTCCTCCCGCTCCAGCGCCTCGATTTCGCTGAGGTAGGCCTCGCTGCGCTCGAAATAGCCTTCCGCGTGGGCCTCGTCGTGTGTGGCGAGAATGTCCCGAACCGTCAGTGTCCAAAGCGCGATGTTGCGCGCCTGCAGCCAGAAGTGCGGGTCACAACCGCCCATGGCCCCGCAGTCCACAGCATAAAGCGGACCCAGGCTGGCCTCTTCGTCCTGCAGTTTCAGGAAGCGCTCGCCAAGTTCCGCGTCGTGTTGCGCGCAACGTTCTGCCGCGTCTTCGTGGATTGCGATTTCGTGGTGGTCGTCCTCGTCTTCGTGCTCATGGTCGTCTTCATCGGCGTGGTCGTCGTCATGCTCGTCCACGTGGTCTTCGTCGGCGTGGTCGTCGTCCTCGCCTTCATGGTCGTGCTCATCGGCATGATCGTCGTCATGCTCGTCCATGTGGTCTTCATCGGCGTGATCGTCGTCCTCGCCCTCATGGTCGTGCTCATCGGCGTGGTGGTCGTCATGCTCGTCCACGTGGTCTTCGTCGGCGTGATCGTCGTCCTCGCCCTCATGATCGTGCTCATCGGCGTGGTCGTCGTCATGCTCGTCCATGTGGTCTTCGTCGGCGTGGTCGTCGTCCTCGTCTTCGTGATCGTGCTCATCAGCGTGTTCGTCTTCATGATGATCATGATCGTCGTGCTCATGATGATGACCGCCAGGGAGGGCCGGCGCGCATTGCGAAATCACAAACAGCTTGTCGTCATCAACGGCGGCGCCGATCACCGAAAGCAGGCCTTCCTCATAATTGGCGCCATTGACGAAAACCAGATCGGCATTCGCCAGTAGCCGCAGTGAAGCAGGCGTGGGCACGAAACTGTGCGGGTCCGAGCCGCGGGGGATCAGAGACACGACCTCCGCATCGTCCCCGGCGACGCGCGCGATGACGTCGGCAGCAATGCTGTGGCTGGCGACGATCGACAGCGACTCTTCCTGGGCGTAAAGCGGTGGCGTGACAAGCAGGAACAAAACCACAAGAGGGAACAGAAAGCTCGATCTGAACCGGCGCACGGCGTCTCTCCTCAATGGCCATCAATTACAGTCGCAAATGATACATGGTATCAATAACACGCACAAGGGTTTCAATCGCGAGTGCAGCAGGTTGACGCGCCCTGGCAACGCGGACAGAATCACCCTTGACTACTCCGGGAGCCACATGGGCGAGCCTGCAACGTCCAAAACCTTGCTGGTCATTCCGGCCCTCAACGAGGCCGCCAGTATTGCCGCGGTTGTGGCCGGGGCGCGCCGGCACTTGCCGGAGGTTGACCTGCTGGTCATAGACGACGGCTCCTGCGACGGCACCGCTGCCGTCGCGAGAAACGCCGGCGCCATGGTCTTGTCGCTGCCCTACAACCTGGGCATCGGGGCAGCCGTGCAGACAGGTTTCGAATTCGCCGAACGCCACGGCTACGCCTTCGTGCTTCGCAGCGATGGCGACGGCCAGCACGATGCGAAAGATTTGCGTCGCTTGCTGGAGACGTTGGAGACGGGCGATTGCGACGTCGTCACCGGCACGCGCTTTGGCGCCCACGACGGCGACCGCTCTGTCTCGCCGGGCCGCCGTCTGGGCATCGTCCTGCTGGCGGGGCTCCTGTCGCTCATCACCGGGCAAGGGATCAGCGATCCCACTTCGGGCCAGGCGGGATTTGGCCGCAGGGCGGTCCGTCTGTTTGCGCGGGAATACCCGCACGATTACCCGGAGCCCGAGGGACTGGTGCAGGCGCACCGCGCCGGCCTGCGTCTGGCTGAGTTGCCGGTGACGATGCGACCCCGCAGGGCAGGCCGGTCCTCGATCGGTCAACTTGATGGCATCTACTACATGATCAAGGTCACCCTGGCCATCTTTATCAACCTGCTGCGCCCGCCGCAGCCGCATTGAGCTCCCGCCGATTCATGCGCGTTCTCATGCTCTCCAGGGCCTGCATGGTGGGCATTTACCAGCGCAAGCTTGAGGAAATCGCCGCCCGCGGCGTGGATTTGCTGACCCTGGAGCCCCCCTACTAGCGGGATGGCCGTGGCGGCACGCGTCTGGAGCGCCTTCATACCCGCGGCTACCGCCTGGAGACCACGCCCATCCGGGCCAACGGCCACTTTCATCTGCACCACTTTCCCGAACTCGGCGCCGCCCTGCGCGACTTCCGGCCGGACGTGCTGCACGTCGACGAAGAGCCCTACAATCTGGCCGCCTGGCAAGCGCTGTGGCTGGGGCGCCGCGCGGGTTGTCGAACGTTGTTCTTTTGCTGGCAAAACATCCTGCGGCGCTATCCGCCGCCTTTCAGCCTCGGTGAGCGCTACGTGCTGCGCGGCGCCGACCACGCCATCGCGGGCACGACGGGAGCCGCCGGGGTCTTGCGCGCCAAGGGCTACGGGGGCCCGCTTAGCGTCATCCCGCAATTCGGCATCGACCCGCAACGCTTCAGGCCCGCGGAGGACAGACCGCCGCGTCCCTTCACCATCGGATACTTCGGGCGTCTCGTGGCCGAAAAAGGGCTGCGCAGCCTGCTACGGGCGCTGGCCCGTCTGGACTCTGACAGCCAGTTGCTCGCAGTCGGTGACGGGCCGCTGCGCCCGGAACTGAAGGCCATGGCGCAGCAGCTGGATTTGGCCGGGCGCGTTCGCCTTGAAGCGGCGAAGCCATCCTCCGCCATGCCGGCGCAGTACGGGCGTATCGATGCGCTGGTGCTGCCCTCGCTGACGCGACGAAACTGGAAAGAGCAATTCGGTCGCGTCCTCGTCGAGGCGATGGCCAGCGGCGTGCCCGTGGTCGGTTCAAACAGCGGCGCCATCCCCGCTGTCATCGACGACGCCGGGCTCATCTACCCGGAGGGCGATGCGGCGGCGCTGGCCGGGCAAATTCAACGCCTGCAGCGCGAAGACGGGTTGCGCCGACGCCTGGCGCAACGGGGCAGGGAGCGGGCCCTGCAGCAATTCACGCACGCCGGCGTGGCGGAAGCGACGGTGGCGGTCTACCGTGAGCTGACGGCGTCCCCGGCGTCGTCCTGATTTGTGCCGGGCGGTGGGGCAGACCCCGTCAAGGCCTTGCGCAACGGTCCGGGCAATGGCGAGGTGCGGGCCAGGTTGAGCAGCAGGGCGCGGTCACCGGCATCCAGAATCCGTGTCAGCCCCGGCAAATAGAGCAGCATGCCGGTCACCATGGCTGCCAGCGGGCCCAGTAGATGCGCGACGGCGGTCATCCAGGCGGCCAGCAACAGGGCCAGCAACACGAGCGGGACGCAGCGTTTCAGCAGCGGTCGCCAGGCCGCCACCGGCGTGCTGTGAAGCAAAATGACCAGCACGAGCAGGACGGACCCCAGGGAGGCTAGGGCCGCGCCGTTAATGCCCAGGCGCGGCAGGAGCAGGGCGTTGAGCGCGATGTTGAGGGACAGCCCGCCGGCGCGCACGATCAACATGCGTCGCTGCCGGTTGCTGGCGATGAGCGCCTGGATGTAAACGTCGGCCACCAGGCGCAGCAGGGCGT
>DAOUIB010000409.1:0-3940 GCA_034428275.1 Anaerolineae bacterium | reverse complement strand
GGCGGGGCCATCGGCGTCGCCTGGCCCGCGATCCGCGACACCTGGAGCCTGCCTACCGCCTGGCTGGGGATTCTGCTGCTGGCGTTCACCGGAGGCTATCTCTGTGGCGCTTTCGTCAGCGGACGCGTGATCACGCGCCTGGGTCTGGGCAATGCGCTACTGCTGTCCAGCGGCATCATCGTGCTGGGACTCGCCTGCTTTGGCCTTTCGCCCACCTGGGGCCTGCTGATACTGACGAGTTACCTGCTTGGCACGGGTCAGGGAGTCCTGGATGCCGGCATCAACCTGCACTTTGCCAACCACTTCAGCGCCCGCATGATGAACTGGCTGCACGCCTTCTTCAGCATTGGCGCGGCCATGGGCCCCTTCACCGTCCAACTGGTCGGCACGACGGGCGAGGGCTGGCGCCTGCTTTGGCTGTCACTGGCTCTGGGCCAGGCCCTTTTGACGGCGGGCTTTGCCATTTCGCGGGGCAAATGGCTTCATACGACAGAAACAACAGCCTCCCGGCGGGAAGAGACGCCCTCCACGCTTGCAACCTTGCGCCGCCCTTTGGTGCTCCTGGGCATGGCCCTTTTCTTCGTTTTCGTCGGCATCGAGTCCACCGCCGGCAGCTGGAGTTTCGTTTTGTTTAGCGAGACCCGTGGGATCGACGACCGAATGTCCGCCACCTGGGCAGGGTTTTACTGGGTTGCTTTCGCACTCGGTCGGATTGCTTATGGCTTCGTCGCCGACCGCTTCGTGTCAGAAAAGGCCGTGCGGGTGCTCTTCCTGGCTATCCTGCTGGGCGCCGTCATGTTCAGCCTGCGGGATTACGTCGAAATCAGTGTGGCCGGCCTGCTCCTCATAGGCATGGCGCAAGCGCCGATTTTCCCCCTGCTCATTACGGCGACGCCGGGACGCCTCGGCACAGGGCATGCAACCAATGCCGTCGGTTTCCAGATCAGCGCGGCGGGTCTCGGCATCGCCTGTTTGCCGGCGCTGGTAGGCTACGGCGCCACCCTGGCCAGCCTTGAGATACTTGGCCCCTTCCTGGCAGTATCCGCCCTGCTCTGTCTGGTCCTGTTTCACTTCATCACGCGTCAGGGGCGCGCCCGACAACTCTGAGACAGGATTTCGGGGCCCTGCGTCACTCAGTCTGCATTCGCCTGCGGAATTCGAAGTCACTAACGCCCTCGCACTCCTGCTTGCTTCTGACAGGAAATCGCGTCAATCTTGCGTCAGGCAAACCGCTCCTGTCAGTCATGCCCGACTGGCATTTCGCGGCGGACCGTTCAGATACAGGACATGACGATGTCGGGCTTGACCGCGGCTGGCAAGAGCGCCCGAACGGCGCGCCAGATCAGGATCGTACTGGCCTTTTTCTCATTCGCTGCGGGCGGGATCACAGGAGGCGCCATCGGCGTCGCCTGGCTTGCCATCCGCGACACCTGGAATCTGCCGACGGCCTACCTCGGCATTTTGCTGCTGGCCATGACCAGCGGCTTTCTGTCCGGCTCCTTCGTCAGCGGATTCTTCGTCACCCGTCTTGGCATGGGCAATACGCTCTTTGCCTGCAGCGCGGCGACGACGCTCGGTTTGCTTGGCTTCGCGTTGGCGCCCGGCTGGGTGCCGCTGATCGTCATTGTGGCCCTGTCCGGCACGGGCAAGGGGATTTTTGGCGCCAGCATGAATCTCTACTTTGCCAACCATTTCAACGCACGCCTGATGAACTGGTTGCATGCCTGCTTCGCAATCGGGGCCACCATGGGCCCCTTCGCCGTTCAACTGACCTCGTCGGCGGGATACGACTGGCGCAGCACCTGGTTTGTGCTGGCGGTGATCCAGGTCCTTGTGAGCGGGGCCTTCTATGCGACCCGAAGCGGCTGGCACACGACCGCCAGGACGGGCGCCTCCGCCGAGCCAGGTTCGCCCACCATGCTGGAGACCCTGCGCAACCCGACAGTGTTGCTCGCCATGCTGTTGTTGTTCATTTTCACTGGCATTGAATCCTCGGCCGGCAACTGGAGTTACACACTATTCAGTGAATTTCGCGCCATCGACAGGGGCACAGCCGCGACCTGGCTGGGCCTCTACTGGGCCAGCTTTGCGCTTGGGCGCGTTCTCTATGGCTTCGTGGCAAACAGGTTGCAGGCCGAATCCAGCGTTCGCGTTCTCTTCCTGCTCGTCCTGTTGGGCGGGCTCATGTTCACATTGCGCGATTCCAGGATCATCAGTGTGGCCGGCCTGATGCTGGTTGGCCTGGCCCAGGCTCCGGTCACACCCCTGTTTTACTCCATGACACCCGGGCGACTGGGCGAAAGGCACGCCACCAACGCCATCGGCTTTCAGATGAGCGCGACCGGCCTGGGCTTCTCCGTCTTGCCCGCCCTGCTGGGCGCCGTAGCCGACGTCAGCAGCTACGAGATTCTGGGCCCCTTCCTCGCCCTGTCCGCGCTGCTGAGCCTGTTGCTATTCAATCGCATTGCCCGCGTCGACAATCCGCCGTCGCCGTGAAAGTGACGCTGCTATACTTTCCGCAGCCTTGAAGACATTCAGGATCGGGCATGGACGTTTTTGGAATCGACATCGGTGGATCGGGCATCAAGGGCGCGCCCGTCGATACCGACAAGGGCAGGCTTCTGGGCGAACGACTGCGCATTGACACGCCGCAACCGTCAACGCCGGACGCCGTCATCGAAACAGTGTGCGAACTGCTGGCGCACTTTGCCTGGCGCGGAGCGGTCGGCTGCACGATACCCGCCATTGTGAAGGCCGGCGTGACCCGCAGCGCGGCCAACATCGATGATGCCTGGGTTGATTTCCCGGCGGAAGAGGAACTGCGCGCCCGCACCGGCTGCCCCTTGCTGGTCTCCAACGATGCCGATGCCGCCGGTATCGCCGAAATGACCTTTGGCGCGGGGGTGGACCACCAGGGCCTGGTCCTCATCCTGACGCTGGGAACAGGCATTGGCAGTTCCCTGTTCTATCGCGGCGTACTGGTCCCCAACAGCGAACTGGGACACGTGGAAATCAGGGGCCGCGAGGCGGAGAAATGGACGGCCAGTGTCGTGCGCAAGCGCAAGAAGCTCAAATGGAAGGAGTGGGGTTCCCGGCTAAACCACTATCTTGCCCACCTTGAGTTTCTGTTTTCGCCAGACCTGATCATTCTGGGTGGTGGCGTGAGCCGCCGCTTCGCCCGCTTCAGTCCCTGCCTCACCCTGGAGACCATAGTGGTCCCGGCCGCCTTGCGCAACGACGCCGGCATGATTGGCGCGGCGCTGGCCGCGCGCGCTCTGGTTTATGACTAGTCCAGCGCAGCCACGGCTTCCCTAAGGCGGGAGTGCACGAAGGCCGGCTCCAGGGCCGCGAGAAACTCTCCGGCCCGCGGACCGCTGCTGCGCCCCAAAAAGATGCGGTACAGCGCGCGAAACGCGAAACCGGCGCCGCCCTGCTCTCGTCTGGCCAGGTCCATGATCGCGGCGTGGATGCTCTCACCGTCCGCCGGCTGTGACTGCTCGAACCAGCGCGCAAATGAGGACAGGAAGCGACCCTGTGCGGCGTCAAGCGACTTGACTTCCGATGGCAGGCGCGCCTGGACTTCAAATCGCGCCTTGGCTGGCGCGAAGCGGTCCAGCCAGATGCGGGCGTAAGCAATCCGTTCCTGAAGTTCAGCGCGCTCTGCGGCGTTCAACGGCGCGCCCTTGTGTTGCGAGAAATACGTTTCCGCGTCGACGCCGGGAATTTGCGAAACCGTCACCACGTGGGCGAAACGCGGCCTGTAGCCGCTCATCAAGTCAGGGTCTCGTCGGACCTGGGCCAGTTCAAACTGGCGTCGCTGCCAGGCTTCAGCGCCGCCGTCGCGATAACGTTCCGCCGCGACGTCGAAGTCATCGAAGAGCCGCGGTATGGCGTTTTCGCCCAGGTTGAAGTTGATCGCCGTCCGTGGACGGGTGCGCAC